>NZ_JABXEP010000021.1:0-73069 GCF_013372605.1 Myxococcus sp. AM009 | reverse complement strand
GGGTTTGCGGACGGGGTGGACGGCTCCATCCCCCAGGGCGACCTGATGCGCCGGGGCCTGGTGACGGGGGTGTGGCGACTGCTGGGCTGACAGGCCCCTGCATTGGCTATACTCCCGGGCTCGCGCACGGGGTATGGACAGGGCATGGGCAAGAAAGTGTCGGTGCTGGTGGTCGATGACTCCCTCATCTGCCGACAGCTCATCTGCGAGGCGCTGAGCAAGGACCCCGATATCGAAGTCGTGGGCACCTGCGCGGACGGCAAGCAGGCCGTGGAGATGACCAAGGAGCTGCGTCCCCACGTCATCACCATGGACGTGGACATGCCCGTCATGGACGGGCTCACGGCCACCGAGCACATCATGGCCGAGTGCCCCACGCCCATCCTGGTGCTCACGGCCGACCCGCGCTCCCAGGCGCCGGAGTTGACGTACCGCGCGCTGGATCTGGGCGCGCTCGCCCTCCAAATCAAGCCCGCCATCGACGCCGGGCCGGACGCGTGGAACCTGGTCCGCGAAATCCGGCTGCTGTCCTCGGTGCGCGTCATCCGCCACCTGCGTCGGCCTCAGCGCGGGCCGCTGCCGCCGCCTCGGGTGGCCACGTCGGTGCTGCCCGCGGTGTCCATGGGCGTGGTGGTGGTGGCGGCGAGCACGGGCGGGCCCCAGGTGCTCTTCAAGATGCTGTCGGAGCTGCCGGCGGACTTCCCGGCGCCCATCGTCATCGTCCAGCACATCAACGCCGCCTTCGCGGAGTCCCTGGCGGGGTGGCTGGCCGGGGCCAGCAAGCTGAAGGTGCGGCTGGCGCAGGACGGAGAGCCGCTGATGCCGGGGCACGTCCTCATCGCTCCGCCGGGGCAGCACACCGTCATCCCCTTCCGGGGGCGGGTCGGGCTCAAGCCAGGCGTGGAGCGGGACGGGCACATGCCGTCCGGCACGGTGTTGCTGGAGAGCGCCGCCCGCACCTATGGCCGGCGCGCGGTGGGCCTGGTGCTGACGGGCATGGGCGGGGACGGCGCGGAAGGCCTGCTGGCCATCAAGCAGGCGGGTGGACTGGCGGTGGCGCAGAACGAGGAGTCCTGCGTGGTGTTCGGCATGCCGGGCACGGCGGTGGAGCGCAAGGCGGTGGACCACCTCATCCACGGTGACGATGTCGCGGCGACGTTGGTGCGGCTGGCGCGGGGAGAGTCCCTCGCGGTGGGGCGCTGAGCCCGGGTGGCTGACGGCGCGCCATGGGCCGGAGTGCGCGCCTTCCTGTCGGCGCGGACGGGGATGGCCCTGAGTGGCCCCCAGGTCCGTCGGCTGGATGAGCGGCTGGCGGCGCGCAGCCAGGGCCTCACGCCGCACCAGTACCTGATGTTCCTCCAGTCCCCGTCGGGCGTGACGGACCTGGAGGACCTCATCGCCACGGTGGTGGTGAACAAGACGGACCTCTTCCGCGACGAGGTGCAGCTCGCCGCGTTCCGAGCGCAGGTCCTCACCCCCCTGGTGACGCGGAATCGGCGGCCCCTGCGCGTCTGGAGCGCGGGCTGCGCCACGGGCGAGGAGGTGGCCACGCTGCTCGTCCTGCTCGCGGAGGCAGGGGCCGACCCGGACAGCACGGTGCTGGGGACGGACATCGCCGGGGATACCCTGCGCCGCGCGCGGTGGCTGGCCTACAGCCGGGAGCAGCTCCGCCGCGTCCCACCCGAGCTGCGCTCAAGGTACTTCGTCCGCTCCGGCGCGAGAGACGCCCTGGCGCCCGCGTTGAGGGAGCGCGCGAGCTTCCAGTGTCACAACCTGATGGAGTCGCCGTATCCGGTGGCGCCAGGGGGGGGCGGCTTCGACGTCATCTTCTGCCGCAACGTCCTCATCTACTTCACCGAGGAGGCCTTCCAGCGCACCGTGGAGGCGCTCGCGCGGAGCCTGGCGCCCGGAGGCGTGTTGGTGCTGTCCGCGTCCGAGCCGCTGCTCCGGGTTCCGCCAACGCTGCGGGTGCAGCGCGGCGAGCAGGCCTTCTTCTACGTCCGGCCGGAGGAAGGGGCCTCCGAGGCACCGGCTGCCCAGCACACCTGGAGCGGCGCTGCGGCTCCTCCGAAGAAGCGTGGCACGCCCGTGCCCCCTGCGCGTGCCCACCAGGGGCTTGCTGTCCCGGCGCTCATGGACGCGGGGGGGGCCCGGGGGCCCGTGGCCGCCACGCCCGAGCCCGGCCCGGAGGCCCGCGCGGAGGCGGACCTCCTCTTCGCCTGCGTGCTGGATGGCGCCGCCTCGGGGGTCTCAGACGCCGTGGCGGAGCGCGACCTGCGTCGCTGCCTGACGTTGGATCCGGACCACGCGGCCGCCCGGTACCTGCTCGGGCTGCTCCTGGAGCAGTGCCGCCGCACCGCCGAGGCGGCCTCCGAGTACCGCCGGGCCTTCCAGGCCCTGGAGTCGGGCCGTTCACGCCCCGTGGCCTTCTTCCTCAACCCCGACCGCCTCCGGGTGGCCTGCGCGCACGCTGCCGAGCGGCTGGAGTTTTCCGTCCGGACGAGGTGACCGGCCAGCCAGGCAGGCCCGGCGGGAGCCCTGACCAGGCGAGAGAAGTCCGGACGGGCAGGGCGTTTGCGCCTAGGATGGCGCCCGATGCGAAGCTTGGCGCTGATATCCCTGCTGGCCCTCCCTGGTTGCTTCTATCCCGCTGACCGCGGCCGCGCCCTCGAGGCGAAGGTCGACCGGCTCGGCACCGACTCCGCCCAGATTCAGACGGAGCTGAAGGAGACGCGCGAGCAGCTCGCCGCCACGCTCCCGAAAATCGACGAGAAGGTCGCGGAGGTCACCAAGGCCCTCAAGGGGCTGGACACCGCGGCGCGCCGCAAGGACGCGGACATCGGCGTGCAGTTCCAGAAGACGGTCGAGGACCTCGCCCAGCTTCGAGGCCAGGTGGAGACGTACCTCCACAAAATCACCGAGCTGGAGACGGCGCTGGCCGCGCAGGACCAGAAGCTGCTCGCCATGCAGGGCGAGGCGGCGCTGAAGGAGGCCGAGGCGAAGAAGAAGGCCGAGGAGCTCAAGCGCCCCACGGACAAGAAGGCGTTTTTGGCGCTCGCCAAGGAGAAGGCCAAGGCCGGCGACGTGCTGCTGGCGCGCCAGCTCTACAACGAGTTCATGAAGAAGTGGTCCAAGGACCCGCTGGTGGGTGACGCCCACTTCGGCCTCGGTGAGACGTACTTCTCCGAGTCCAAGTGCCGCGAGGCCCTCTTCGAGTACGGCAAGGTGCTGCAGGACTTCCCGAAGGCGGAGTCCGCGCCGGAGTCGTACCTGCGCTCGTCGGACTGCTTCGCGCAGCTGAAGATGAAGGAGGAGTCGCGGCTGGCGCTGGAGGAGCTCATCAAGAGCTACCCGAAGTCCGCCGAGGCGAAGACGGCCAAGGCGCGCATCGCCGACATGGACAAGAAGGCGGCGCCCGCCAAGAAGGCCAGGAAGTGAGCCCGCGTCCGGTGAAGCTGGCCGCGCTGGCGCTGCTGCTCCTGCTGCCCCTGGTGGCGGGCGCGGCGCCCAGGCAGCTCGTCCTCCTCTTCACCGGAGACAATGGGGGCGAAGTCGCCCCCTGTGGTTGACGGCACAACCCCTCTGGCGGTCTGGCCAGACGAAAAGTCGCGATTGAGCAGGAGCGCGAGCAGGGCGCGCCGGTGCTCGTGCTGGACGCTGGCAATGCGCTCTTCAAGAGCCGGGACAGCGCGCAGGCGCCGGACGCCCGAGCGCGCGCGGAGCTCGTGCTGTCGCAGATGGACGCGCAGGGCACCGCGGCCATGGCCGTGGGCGCGAGGGACCTCGGGCTCGGCGTGGGCTTCCTCCGGAAGCAGACGCGGCGGGCGAAGCTGAAGGTCCTGTCGGCGAACCTCGTGGACGCCCAGGGCAAGCTGCTGTTCCCCGCCTCGCTGGTGACGACGGTGGGCGGCGTGAAGGTGGGCGTGGTGGGCGTCTCTCCCGCCATGGCCAGACCCACGCCGGTGGGGCTCGCCGTTCCGGGACAGGCCCAGGAACAGGTGCGGGGCCTGCCGGCGCGGCCCGCCGTGGCCGCCGAGGTGAAGCGCCTGCGTGAGAAGTCGAAGGTGGCGCTGGTGGTGGTGCTCGCGGCGGTGCCCCACGCGGAGGCGCTCCAGCTGGCCGACCAGGTGGAGGGTGTGGACTTCGTGGTGCAATCCCACGAAGGCCGGGGGCAGGGCATCGCCCAGCGGCAGGCCCAGGCCACGGTGATTCCCTCCGGGGCCCGGGGCCGCGAGCTGGCGAAGCTGGTGCTCCAGTTGGAGGGGACGGGCCGCTTCGCGGACGCCTCCGTGCAGGAGCGTACCCGGCAGCAGCTCCGCCTGCTCGAAGGCAACCTCACCCGGGCGAAGGCGCGGCTGGCGGGCACCCAGGCCCCGGCGGAGCAGCGGCCCCTGGAGGAGACGATTGCCCGCCTGGAGGCCACGCGAGCCGCCTACCAGAAAGCGCTGTCCGGCGGCGCAACGGACGCCGGGCGCACGCATCTATTGTCGTACATCCAGCTCGGCAGTGACGTCCCGGCGGATCCGGCCGTCCAGAAATGGGTGGAACGCGTCGAGCCTCCTGGCTCGGCGGCCCATTGAGCCGTGCTGGCCTTGTGAACCGGCCCAAGCGCCATTATAAGCGCCGGCCATCCCTCAGCGCCGGACCTCCCACCCGCGGGCGGGTGGGGGCAAGGCATACTGGAGAGCGCCATGAAGTCCGACATCCATCCCGTCTACCCCCCGGCTCGCGTGAACTGCGCGTGCGGTCACAGCGTGGAGACGAAGTCCACCCGCGGCTCGTTCTCGGTGGAAATCTGCTCGAACTGCCACCCCTTCTTCACGGGCAAGTACAAGCTCGTGGACACGGCCGGCCGCATCGACCGCTTCCGCAAGAAGTACGGCGCGTCGCCGACCTCCGCCAAGAAGGCGTAGGCCGCGGGGGCCTCTCATGGGCCCCGCCACAGTCCAGGCAGTCCCCGTCGAGCAGGGTGTCGGAGGGCCTCCAAGAGAGGCGCTCCCGCCCTGCTCGCGGCGCTTCTACGGCCTGAACCACCCGTCAAGTTTCAGGGTGCTACAGGCCAGAAATTAGACGTAGCACCGAAGCGACCGCACAGTCCGCCGCGTCCACGACGAAGAGTCCGACGGAGGCGAGATGTCCGCGCACGCTGCAGCAGCCCCTTCCCTGAAAGTCGTCCGCCGTTCGCTCAACGAGAGCGTCTACGCGAAAGGGGAGGCCTATACGCTGCTGCACGGCGACAGCCTGGCGCTGATGTCGCAGTTCGAGCCCCAGACGTTCGACATGATCTTCGCCGACCCGCCGTACTTCCTCTCCAACGGCGGCACCACGTGCAAGGGCGGCAAGCGCGTCTCGGTGGCCAAGGGCGGCTGGGACGTGTCGCGCGGCGTGGAGGAGGACCACCAGTTCACCACCGAGTGGCTCGCGGCCTGCCAGCGCCTGCTCAAGCCCACCGGCACGCTGTGGGTGAGCGGCACCCAGCACGTCATCTTCAACGTCGGCTTCGCGATGCAGAAGCTCGGCTACAAGCTGCTCAACACCGTCACCTGGTTCAAGCCCAACGCGAGCCCCAACCTGGCGTGCCGCTACTTCACGCACTCCACGGAGCTGCTCATCTGGGCCTCGCCGAAGTCCGGCGGCAAGCTGCAGCACACGTTCAACTACGCGCGCATGAAGGCGGAGAACGGCGGCAAGCAGATGCGCGACGCCTGGGCGCTGCCGCCCTCCGGTGACGCGGAGCTGACGGCGGACGGCGAGGGCCGGCTGTGGACGCTCGCCGTCCCGCGCGGCGGCGAGGAGAAGGCCTTCGGCAGCCACCCCACGCAGAAGCCGGTGGCGCTGCTGGAGCGCATCCTGGAGGCGAGCTGCCCCCCGGACGCGCTGGTGCTGGACCCCTTCAACGGCAGCGGCACCTCGGGCGTGGCGGCCCTCAAGCTGGGCCACCGCTACGTGGGCATCGACATGGACGAGAACTACCTCGCCCTGTCGGAGAAGCGCCTGAGCGCGGCGGCGTCGAAGTAGTCCCGCCCCGCGCGCCGTCCTCAGGCGCGCGACAGGATGAGCTCCACGCCCTGGCGGGCGATGGGGTGGTAGCGCTCCCCGTGCTTCTTGAAGAGCGCGCGCGCCAGTGCCCGGTGCGCGTGCGACGCGGAGAGCACCCCGTACAGCGGCTTGAGGTACTTCATCCGGCCCACCTCCCCGAGGAACGTCTCGGTGCGGGCCACGGCCGGCTCCCAGCCCGCGCGCAGCGCCGACACCAGCCACGCCACCAGCACCTCCGAGTTGCGGCTCTGGGTGAGGCTGAAGCGCGAATCGAGCTGCTGGAAGACGTCCCGCGGCGTCTGCTGGGGCAGTGACTCCAGGTAGAGCTGCCACTCGGCCGGCGTCCAGTCCTTCGCCTGCTCCAGCGTGGGCACCTTGCCGCGCAGCGCGTCCATGGCCTCCAGCCTCAGCGAGCGCGGTGACGGCGCCCCCGGGGGGACGCCGGGCCGGTGCAGGTACGCCTCGGCGTCCACCTTCGTCAGCACCCCGGGCAGCTCCTTCTCCGCGAAGGCGACGAACTCCTCGGTGGTGAGCGCGCGGAAGCGGTAGGTGGCCAGGTAGCGGCGGAGGAACTCGTCGAAGGCGGGCCGCCCGGCCGCGTCCTCCATGGCGCGCAGCAGCAGGTAGCCCTTCTCGTAGGGAATCTGGGAGAAGGCCTCGTCCGGGTCCACGCCGGCCAGGTGCGTGCGCAGCGACGTGAGCTGCGGGTGCGCGCGGAAGTGCTGCAGCGCGGAGTCCAGCGCGCGGCGGCCCAGCGCGCCGTGCAGCGCCGACACTTCCGGACCGGCCAGGGCCTCCAGGATGCGGCGCTCGGCGAAGACGGTGAAGCCCTCGTTGAGCCAGAAGTGCTCCGCGGAGGCGTTCGTCACCAGGTTGCCCGTCCACGAGTGCGCCAGCTCGTGCGCCACCACGTTGACCAGGCTCTTGTCCCCGGTGATGAGCGTGGGCGTGAGGAACGTCAGGCGCGGGTTCTCCATGCCGCCGTAGGGGAACGAGGGCGGCATGGTGAGCAGATCGAAGCGCTCCCAGTCATAGGGCCCGAAGAGCGACTCGGCGGCGCGCAGCATGTCGTCCACGCCGGAGAACTCCTCCGCCGCGTCCTCCAGCAGCTCCGGCTCCGCCCACACCCGCGAGCGCGGTCCCAGCTCCTTCGGCGCCAGGCTGCCCACCGCGAAGGCGAGCAGGTAGGGCGGCACCGGCTGGGGCATCTCATAGTGCTCCTCCGCCTCCACGCCGTGCTCCTCGCGCCGCAGGAAGCTGGCGGCCATGACGGCCTTGAGCGCCTTGGGAATCCGCAGTGACGCCGTGTAGCGGATGCGGATGCGCGGCGTGTCCTGGAGCGGCACTACGCTTCGGGCGTGGATGGCCTGGCACTGGCTGTAGAGGAATGGGTGCTGCCCTCCGGCCGTCTGGGGGGGCGTCAGCCACTGGAGCGCGCTGGCGTGCGGCGCCGTGCGGTAGCGCACCGTGAACTGCCGCAGCCCCGGCGGCAGCTCGATGCGCAGCCGGCTGCCGAGAATCGGCTCGGAAGGGGAGAGGATGTAGGGTAAGGGGCGACCCGCGGCGTCGACGACGTCACGGATTTCCAGATCCCGGGTATCCAGGTCCAGCGGCCCGGCCGAGGCTTCCTTGAGGGTGTGGGTGACCTCCGCGTGGAGCCGCTGCGTCTTGAAATCGACGCGGGCCCTCCAGTCCAGGGTTTCCGTCTCAGGCTGCGTGCTGTCGTTGTACGAGTGCGGGTCGAGGCGCGCCATGGAGGGTCGGTTTCTAGTCGGCTTGTCCTCTGGTGGCGAGCGCCCTGGCCGTCCGATCCGATTGACTTTCGGGTCAATCGCCTACATTTGTGCAGTCCCCTCCTTCCCAACAGGGAGCCTTTCCCACATGACGACGCGGATCCGAAAAGTGGCTGTGCTGGGCGCCGGAGTAATGGGCAGCGGCATCGCCGCGCACCTGGCCAACTCGGGCGTGCGTGCGCTCCTCCTGGACATCGTTCCGCCCAAGGCCGCGCCGGGCGAGGACACCTCCTCGAAGGCGTTTCGCAACAAGTTTGCCCAGGGCGCGCTGGCCAACCTGCGCAAGCAGAAGCCCAGCCCCATCGTCTCCGCGGAGGTGTTCACCAACATCGAGGTGGGCAACTTCGACGACGACCTGCCCCGCATCGCCGAGTGCGACTGGGTGGTGGAGGTGGTGAAGGAGGACCTGAAGATCAAGCAGGACCTGTTCGCCAAGGTGGAGAAGCTCGCCCGCCCGGGCACCATCATCTCGTCCAACACCTCCGGCATGTCGATTGTGGGCATGACCGAGGGCCGCGGCGCGGACTTCAAGAAGAACTTCCTCGTCACGCACTTCTTCAACCCGGTCCGCTACATGAAGCTGCTGGAGTTGGTGGCCGGCAAGGACACGGACCCGGAGGTGCTCAAGACGCTGCACCGCTTCGGCGAAGAGGTGCTGGGCAAGGGCATCGTCTACGGCAAGGACACGACCAACTTCATCGCGAACCGCATTGGCGTGTACGGGATGATGCGGACCATCGCCGCCATGGACAAGGCGGAGCTGTCCATCGAAGAGGTGGACAAGATCTTCGGCCCGGCCATGGGCCGCCCCAAGTCCGCCGTCTTCCGCACCGCGGACATCGTGGGCCTGGACACGTTCACCCACGTGGCGAAGAACTGCTACGACACGCTGACGCACGACGAAGAGCGTGACGTGTTCGCCAGCCCGGCGTTCCTCCAGAAGATGGTGGAGAAGAACATGCTGGGCGACAAGAGCGGCGGCGGCTTCTACAAGAAGCAGGGCAAGGAGATCCTCGCGCTCGACCTGAAGTCGCTGGAGTACCGGCCGCAGGCGAAGGTGCGCTACGAGTCGCTGGGCGCCGCGCGGGACATCGAGGACGTGCGCGAGCGCGTGGCCTCGGTGATGAACGCCGAGGACAAGGCGGCGAAGTTCGCCGAGGGCGTCACCCTGGACGTGCTGGCCTACACCAGCCGCCGCATCCCGGAGATCGCCGACGACGTGGTCAACGTGGACCGCGGCGTGCGCTGGGGCTTCGGGTGGGATTTGGGGCCCTTCGAGGTCTGGGACGCCTACGGCGTGAAGAAGGGCGTGGAGCGGATGAAGGCCCTGGGCCTGAAGCCGGCCGCGTGGGTGGAGGAGATGCTGGCCGCGGGCCGCGCGTCCTTCTACGGCGTGGAGAAGGGCAAGGACACGTACTGGGACATCCCGTCCAAGTCCGTGAAGGTGGTGCCGGAGAACGCCCGCACGCAGCGCGTGGAGTACCTCAAGCGCGGCAACAAGAAGATCGCCGGCAACGACGGGGCCACGCTGTGGGACATGGGCGACGGCGCGACGCTGCTCGAGTTCCACACGAAGATGAACTCCATCGATGACCAGATCATCGAGATGATGAACACCGCGCTGGACGAGACGGAGAAGAACCACAAGGGGCTCGTCATCGGGAACGACGGCTCCAACTTCTCCGCGGGCGCGAACATCGTGGCGCTGCTGTGGGCGGCCAAGAGCGGCGAGTTCGAGTCCATCCGCAAGCTGGTGACGGGCTTCCAGGCCGTCAATCAGCGCATGCGCTACAGCCCGGTGCCGGTGGTGACGGCGCCCTTCAACCTCACGCTCGGCGGCGGCGCCGAGGTGACGATGGGCGGCAACGCCATCCAGGCCAGCGCCGAGCTGTACATGGGCCTGGTGGAGGTGGGCGTGGGCCTCATCCCGGGCGGCGGCGGCAACATGCAGCTCTTGCGCAACGTGTACGGCCCCTTCGGCACGGACAAGGACTTCGACTTCTTCCCCTTCCTGAAGAAGATCTTCCTCACCATCGGCATGGCGAAGGTCGCCACCAGCGCCGAGGAGGCCCGTGAGAGCGGCTTCCTGACGCAGGCGGACGGCATCAGCGCCAACCGTGACTTCCTGCTGTCCGACGCGAAGGCCCGCGTGCTGGGCATGGCGGACGCTGGCTTCAAGGCGCCCCGTCCCTCGCGCTTCCGCCTGCCGGGCACCAGCGGCGCGGCCACCATCGACATGATGCTCTACGACATGGAGCTCAACGGCCAGGTGAGCGCGCACGACCGGAAGATCGCCAAGAAGCTGGCGACCGTGCTCACGGGTGGCAACACCAGCTCGTCGCTGCTGGTGACCGAAGAGCGCTTGCTGGAGCTGGAGGCGGAGGCCTTCCTGAGCCTGTGCGGCGAGGAGAAGACCCAGGACCGCCTGCAGCACATGATCGAGAAGGGCAAGCCGCTGCGGAACTGACGGCCGGCCAGTATCCATAGGCTACTGAACCTGAGATTCGCTGAATGCCCGGGTGCTCCCCGGGCAAGGAGACATCAAAATGGCTGGTCGAGTCGTGATTGCCAGCGCGGTCCGCACGCCCTTCACCCGCGCCCACAAGGGAGAGTTCAAGGACACCCGGCCGGATACCCTGGCCGCCATCGCCATCAAGGAAGCCGTTGCCCAGGTCCCCGGCCTGAAGCCGGAGGACATCGGTGACGTCGTCCTGGGCTGTGCCATGCCGGAGGCCGAGCAGGGCATGAACGTGGCCCGCGTGGCCACGCTGCTGGCGGGCCTGCCCGTCACGGTGCCCGCGATGACCATCAACCGGTTCTGTTCCTCCGGTTCGCAGGCCATCGCCCAGGTGGCCCAGGCCATCCAGGCGGGGATGTACGACGTGGGCATCGGTGGTGGCACCGAGTCCATGACGATGGTCCCCATGGGCGGCAACAAGGCGAGCGCCAACCCCGAGGTCATGGAGCGCCTGCCGGAGATCTACACCTCCATGGGCGCCACCGCGGAGAACATCGCGTCGCGCTACGGCGTGTCGCGGGAGGACTCGGACAAGTTCGCCGCGGAGAGCCAGCGCCGCGCCGCCACCGCGCGCGAGCAGGGCAAGTTCAACGAGGAGATCGTCCCCGTCACCACGACGTACTACGACGACGACGGCGCGGCGAAGGAGGTCACCGTCACCGTGGACACCATCCTCCGCCCTGAGACGACGCAGGAGGGCCTGGCCAAGCTGCGCCCGGCCTTCAACCCCAAGGGCGTGGTGACGGCCGGCAACGCGTCGCCGCTGACGGACGGCGCCGCCGCCGCGGTGGTGATGAGCGAGGCCAAGGCGAAGGAGCTGGGCGTCAAGCCGCTGGGCTACTTCGTGGACGCCGCGGTGGCGGGCGTGCCCCCGGAAGTCATGGGCATTGGCCCGGTTCCCGCGGTCCGCAAGCTGCTGGAGAAGAACAAGCTCAAGGTCGAGGACATCGACGTCTTCGAGCTGAACGAGGCCTTCGGGGCGCAGGCGCTGTACTGCGTGCGCGAGCTGGGCATCCCCGCCGACAAGGTGAACCCCAACGGCGGCGCCATCGCCCTGGGGCACCCGCTGGGCGTCTCCGGCGCGCGCATGGTGGCCACCATCCTGCGCGAGCTGAAGCGCCGCAACGGCCGCTACGGCGTCGTCTCCATGTGCATCGGCGGCGGCATGGGCTTCGCCGCCCTCATCGAGGCGCCCAAGTAGTCACCGCTTCGGCGTGAGCCTTGGATTCAAGCGCGGGCCTCGGGGGAAACCCCGGGGCCCGCGTCGTTGCTGGCTCAGCGCGCCGCCGCGGCTTCGTCCGGGTCGTCCACCGGCACGCCGGCCAGGCGCAGCACGCGCAGGGCGTTGGTGGTGTCCACCACGCCCTGGCGCAGCTTGTAGTCGAACAGCATCTTCCCGGCCTCCAGGTGGTCCCGGAAGTGGACGTTGACGACGTGCGCTCCCGGCTCATCCGCGAGCACCGCCAGGGACAGGTCATGCGTCGTCACCGCGCCAATGGCGCCGGTGCCCAGCAGCAGGCGCAGCACCTCGCGCGAGGCAATCTGCCGCTCGCGGGTGTTCGTCCCCAGGAGGATTTCGTCCAGGAGGAACAGCACCTGCCCGTGCGCGGCCCGCGCCGCGTCCAGCACCGCCTTGATGCGCTGCACCTCCGCGTAGAAGTAGGAGACGCCGCGCTCCAGCGAGTCCTTCACCCGCATGCTGGTGAGCGTCTGGAGCGGTGACAGGCGGAAGTGCTTCGCGCTCACCGGCGCGCCGGCCAACGCCAGCACCACGTTGGCGCCCACCGCGCGCATCAGCGTCGTCTTGCCGCTCATGTTGGAGCCGGTGATGAGCAGCGCGTGCCGGGGGCCGGGCAGGGACACGTCGTTGGGCACCGGCGCGTCCAGCAGCGGGTGGCCCAGCGCCGTGGCCTCCACGCAGGGGCCACTGGCCGCCATGACGGGCCAGGTGAAGTCCGGCCTGTCGTGAGCGAGCCCCGCGACGCAGGACAGGGCCTCCAGCTCAGCCAGGGCCTCGAACCACTGGCGCAGCTGCTTGCCGTGGGCCTCGCGCCAGCGCTCCAGCGCGAAGTGCGCGTGGATGTCCCAGAGCGTGAGCCAGTGAATCAGCGGGTGGAACTGGTGGCGCTTGAACTCGATGAAGGAGAACAGCCGGCTGAAGCGCTTGAAGTGCTCGGACACGGGCGGCTGGCCGGGCTGCTGGAGGCCGGACTGGAGCGTCTTCAAGCGCGGGTGCTCGAAGCGCTGGGCCTCCACGCGCTCGAAGATGGGGGCGTAGCGCACGAAGCCGCGCTCACCCACCTCCACGCCTTCGTCCATGACCTTCAGCGGGCGGCGGGTGATGACGGCCACGCCCAGCTGCGCGGCCAGCCCCACCCAGAAGGCCGACTCCGGCAGCACCTCGAGCTTGCCCAGGACGTAGACGGCCAGCGTCACCAGGGGCAGCACCACCGCCACCGGCCGGGCCCAGCGGATGGCGTTCAGCTGCGGCCCCAGCTCCGCCCACTGGATGAACAGCGCCGGGTCCGCCTTCTCGCGCGAGGCGTCCCGCGCGTCCACGCAGAGGTCCTGGCGGAAGTCCAGGTTGGGCGCCAGCTCGCGCGCGGCGCCCTGCCTGGCTTCGACCTCCTGTGCGGACGCGGGGGCGGAGAGCCACGCCGCCAGCCGCTCCTCTCCGGAGCGCGTGGCCGTCTCGTTGAGGAGCTGGAAGAGGCTGCCCTGGCCGAAGACGTCCAGGTCCGGGGTGTACAGGTGGCTGGGGGACAGGAAGCGCTCCCCGCGCTCGGTGAAGTCGTGCCAGCCGGGCCCCAGCCGCGCCAGCCCGCGCTCATTGAGCGTCACGTACAGCTTCGCTCGGGCCTCGCGGCGGAAGACCTGGTGGTGGAGGATGGCGAGCACGCCGTAGAGCACCAGCGCGGCGGCGCTGGCCCACCACCACACCTTGGGCAGACGCCCCGCCAGCACGAAGCCCGCGACGCCGGCCGCGGCCAGGAAGGCGAGTGTTCGTAGATTGGCGTAGCGGGCGCTCACGCGGTCCAGGGCGGTCAGCTCCGCCTGCGCGGCGGCGCGGCGCTCGGTGTACGTACGATGCGGGGATGGGGGCTCGGCGGTGGCGGACACGATGGGCACGCATGCTGCGGTCGCGCGGCGTCCAGGGCAAGCGGCAGGTGCAATCGCGTGACGACGGGTCGACGAAGGCCCCGTTTCCAGGCCCGATTCATGTCAGACCCGGCGCGTAGATTTGCCCTTGTCGGCGGTCACGAGGGGGGCACCGGAATGAGCACGTCAGTCATTGATAACCGCGTCGAAATCGTCTTCAGCTTTGACACCACCGGCAGCATGTATCCGTGCCTGGCGCAGGTGCGGAAGAAGCTGCGGGGCACGGTGTCCCGGTTGATGAAGGAGATTCCGGGCATCCGCATCGGCATCATCGCCCACGGGGACTACTGCGACGCGGGCTCCACGTATGTCACCAAGCTGCTGGACCTGACGGACGACGAGAGCGCCGTCGTCCGCTTCGTGGACCGCGTTGAGCAGACGGGCGGGGGCGACGCGCCCGAATGCTACGAGTTCGTGCTGCGTCAGGCGCAAAGCCTGTCCTGGACGGTGGGCTACACGCGGGCGTTGGTCTTGATTGGCGACGACGTGCCCCACGGGCCTTCGCACAATCCCCACCAGCTGGATTGGCGCGAGGAGGTGGCCGCGCTGGGTCGGATGGGCGTGCCGGTGTATGGCGTGCAAGCCCTGGCGCGCCGCCACGCGACGGCCTTCTACAAGGAGCTGGCGGAGCAGTCGGGCGGCTTTCACCTGCGCCTGGACCAGTTCGCCCACGTCACCGACCTGCTGCTGGCCGTCTGCTACAAGCAGTCCTCGGACGCGCAGCTCCAGTCGTTTGAGCAGGAAGTGGTGCGCGAGGGCCGCATGAGCCGCGGCCTCGACGTGATGTTCAGCACCATGCTTCAGCGCACGGCGCCGCCCCTCCATGGCGAGGCGGACCTTCGCGCGGTGCCCCCGGGCCGCTTCCAGGTGCTGGATGTGGACCGGACCCAACCCATCAAGGACTTCGTTCAGGAGAACGGCCTGGGCTTCAAGACGGGGCGGGGCTTCTACGAGTTCACCAAGACGGAGACCATCCAGGGCCGCAAGGAAGTGGTGCTCATGGACCGCAAGACGGGTGACCTCTACAGCGGGGAGCGGGCCCGGGAGATGCTCGGACTGCCGCCCGGGGAGACGGTCCGCATCCGGCCCGCAAGCCTGGAGCAGTACGTCGTCTTCGTGCAGAGCACGTCGGCCAACCGGAAGCTGATGGGCGGCTCGAAGTTCCTCTACGAGGTCGAGGACTGGGAGGGGGCCCGGTCCGCCGCGGCGTAGCGCCCCTGGTGCGTCAGTGGCTGCCGCCCCTCCCTGAGTCCGCTTCGGTGGGCTGCCTGAAGTACAGGGTCCGTGGCGCGTCCGCGCCCGTGAGGACGTCCCGGGTCAGCTCCATGCGGAAGGCGCGCGGCGGACCCTTGGAGGCCGGTGGCTCGGGGGTGACGGTGAAGGCCGTGCTTCGCTCGGGCGCGCCCTCGGGGCGGATGTGGAGGTGGTCTCCGCTGGCGGTGTACTGGAAGACGTGGAGGTGGCTGGCGGTGTCCAGGTGCTCCAGGTGTCCACCTTCGTAGAAGTAGACGCGCTCCGTGGCGGGGTGGCGTTCGGGGGACGTCAGCCACTCGGCCACGCTCTGGCCTGTCCGCGCCGGGTCGAAGAGGCGGCGCTCGGCGGGGGAGGTCGCTTGCGTGAGGTTCTCTGCCGCGCCCTGCTGTTGTTCGAGCGCCGTGGCGAGCTCCTGAAGGACCGCTGAATCCCGTTCGGTGGCTTGATGGGCGCGCAGGGCTTGAAGGGCCTTTGTGCTGGAGTCGCGGCCCAGGGTTCGCACGGCCATCCGCCGGACCTCGGGGGCTGCGTCCTCAAGCGCGAGCAGAAGGGCGCGGTGGCCCACTGGCTGGCTGCTGTTCGCCAGGGCGAGGGCGATGGCCATCCGCACCTCGGCGTCGGGCTCGTCGCGCAGTCGCGCCATCAGCACAGGGGCTGCGTCCTGGGGCGCGGCATCCGAGGCCCAGGCGGAGACGGCGGCGTGCCTGACCCGAGGAGCCGCGTCCGTCAGCTCCTTGCGAAGGGCCTGCCAGGCCTCGGGCCCACCGAGCCTGCCCAACGCGGTGACGAGGTCCGCCCGTTCATCCTCGTCTCGCGTCCGGGCCAGTTGCTCCAGCAGGGAGTGTGTCGCTTGAGTGCAGCCGAGCTCCCCGGTGGCGCGGATGGCGCGTCTACGGAGTGACGACTCGGGCGCCTCCAGGAGCCGGGCAACGGGTTCGCACGCGCTGGCGTCACCACGCAGGACGAGCGCCTGGAGCACTTGTTCCCGGACCTGGGCTGTGGACGCCGCGGAGAGCAGCGGCACGAAGACGCTGGCAGGCACCTGCGGACGGCGGGACAGCGCGCGGAGGGCTTCGAGTCGCACGACGTCGGCGGCGTCCGTGAGGGCCTGCACGAGGAGTCCATTCATCGCCTCGCCTTCCCGCGCGAGCAGCGCCACGGCGGCGGCTCTCGTGGTGGCCTCCGAGGAGGCCAGGCCCAGGCGGGCCAGGGCCCCGGCTTCGGGGAGCCGCAGGCGTTGCGCGGTGGCGAGCGCGTTTCGCTTCTCCACCTCCGGCGCACGGTCGAAGCGCTCGCGAAAGAGGGCGCTCGCGGCCGTCGGGTCCATCCTCGCGAGCGAGTCCATGACCGCGAGCTGCACGGAGGGCTCGGCAGCGTTCAGGGCTTCCTGGAGGCCTCGCCAGTCCGCACCATCCCGCGAACGGGCCAGCGCCCGTGCCGCCATGGCCCGAACCGGTGCCGCTTCATCATGCAGCGCGAGCCGGGCCAGCGCATGGGCTTCGGGCGTGGCCAGCGCCTGAAGCGCGCGCAAGGCCGTGGTCTTCTCGGCAGGCGTGCCTGAGCGCAGCGCGTCCCTGGCGGTGAGCGGGAAGTCCACTCGCGCGCACAGCGCATCGAGGTCTTCCTGCGCGCTCCCGGAGGGCTTTCCAGCCGCCCACCGCAGCAGCTCCGATGTCGACAGAGGTGCGCTCACGACATCGCCGTCACACGCGAGGCGCGGTGGGCGCCGGTGGCATCCCGAGTCCCGTTCATATGGCGCGTGAGAATGGCTGCTCCTTGTCGCCGCGCGCTCCGAAATCCGGCGGCGCATTCCGTGGAAGCATCAGGAGGCCGACGTTAGCGTGCGTCCGTGCGCGTCTGGGTGACATTGCTGCTGGTGTGCGCGGGCTGTGGCGCCTTCGAGTTCCACCCCTATGAGCTCCGGGGGACCCACCGGGACTTGCATGCGCGCTCATTGGAGCGGCTGCTCGGAGCGGAGCCGAAGCAGGCCTTTCGCTTCGCGGTGGTGGGCGACATGCAGTTGTTCCTGGATGACTCCGCGGCGGCGATGCGGGACCTGGAGCAGCGCGGCGTCGACTTCGTGGTGCAGATGGGCGACCTGACGGAGTTCGGCAGCACGCAGGAGTACGAGTGGGGCGTCGAGCTGCTGTCCCGCTTGAAGGTCCCGTTCTTCGTGGTCATGGGCAACCATGACGCGCTGGGCATGGGGCAGAAGCTCTACCGGCGCACCTTCGGACCGGAGTCCTTCTCCTTCACGTATTCGGGCACCCGCTTCGTCTTCTTCGACTCCAACTCCCGCGAGTACGACTTCCCGGGCGACATCCCGGACCTGCAGTGGCTGAAGACGGCGCTCGCGCCGGAGCCCGCGGTGCACAACACCTTCACCTTCTCCCACGTGCCTCCAGGGAACGGGGACTTTGACGATGCGCTCGTCGAGCCCCTGGTGAAGCTCCAGCAGAGGCAGGGCGTCGCCATCTCGTTCCACGGCCACGTCCACCAGTACCACGACGTCCAGGCGCACGGTGTCCGGTACGTCACCACCGATTCGATGAAGGGCCGGAGCTACCTCTGGGTGGACGTCGATGGCGCCTCGGTGCAGGTGCGGAGGGCCACCTTCTGATGGCCGCGCCCGAGAGTCTCCAAGCCGCGCTGCTGGCGGCGCTGCTGTTGGCGGCGCGGGAGGCTCGGGCGGAGCCGGCGCACAACGCGTCACCCTGGTACGTGCCCGACCATGCGGCGATGCAGCTCGCGGGCTCCATCGGCTTTCTCTCCGTGGGGCCGGGCTGGAGCTTTCGCGACGACACCGTGGAGACCGCGCTGCTGGTGGGCTGGGCGCCGCCCGCGTTGGCGGGGGAGGACTTCTTCACCTTCACGCTGAAGGGACAGTGGCGGCCCTTCCGGCTCGACGCGGCGGGGTGGTCCGTCCGCCCGCTCATGGTGGGCGCGATGCTCAGCTACACGGTGGGCGACGACTACTTCGCGGGCCTGCCCAGCCGTTACGACCGGGGCTACTACTGGTTCCGCACCGCCCTCCGCCCCGCGCTGCTGCTGGGGGCCAGCGCGGGGCGCCCGGTGGAGGCGCTGAACCTGCGGCTCGTGGAGGGGTACTTCGAGCTCGTCGCCACCGACTACCGGCTGGTGCAGTTCGTCCGCAATCCCGCCACGGTGAATATCGAACTCTTCACGCTCGCTCTGGGCGTGAAGCTCCGGTTCTGAAGCGGCGCGTGCGAGCGCCGCCCCAGGGCCTGCGACGAGGTGTCGTCAGGGCATGTCCGTGGCCGTGGCGGCATCGGGGAGCGTCGTCTCCGACGTCCCTCTCAGCCGGCGAAGGATGCGCGGGGCTTCGGCCGCGAGGCGCTCCTTGCCATCGGCCAGGGGCCGGTCGCGCAGGTCGGTGATGACGGTGCCGGGCCGCCCCGCGCCGAAGTGGACCTTCAGCTCCTGGCTGATGAGCGCGTAGCGCGCCTCCCAGCCCACGGTGGTGAGGAGGTAGCGCCGCGGGTCCGGTCTCGTCATGGGGGTGCCGTCACCCAGCATCGCCGGGCTGTGCGTGTCTCCCAGCAGGTCGAAGAGCGTGGACACCACGTCGATGTGTCCGGTGACGGCGTCGACCTGGCCCACGGGAAGCTGCTCGTCGAACACGAGCATGGGCACGTGGAGCTGGGAGGCCGTCACGTCGCTGGCGTGGCCCACGCGGCCGTGCTCGCGGAACTCCTCGCCATGGTCGCCGGTGAAGAGAATCAGCGGACGCGTGCCGCGCAGGCTTTCGATGCGCGTCAGCAGCGCTTCGACCTTGGTGTCCACCTCGTAGGCCGCGTTCCACGCGCGGGCCTTGAGATGCTCGGGGGGCACGCGCGCCGTGGAGAGCCCGCCCTTGCCATTCCACGCGGGGGAGAAGACCGCGGAGCGCGGCGGGTAGTCGTAGTCGAAGTGCGTGCCGGCGAAGAACACGAACAGGAACAATGGCGTGTCATGGGGCGTGGCCTCCACGGCCGCCAGCGCGTCGCGGACCATGGCCTCGTCCCGCACGTGGCTGCGGCCCTTGTAGTCCGTGCGCAGGCCTCCCTTCACGTCGCGGAAGACGGTGTCCTTGAGGCCCATCCAGTCAACGGAGGACGCGGCGAAGAAGGACTGCTGGTAGCCGTTCTGGGCCAGCGCGGGGAAGAGGAGGGGCGTGCGGCCCGCGCCCACCACGGCGTTGCGGCGCTGGGCCTCCAGCCCGAAGAACATGCTGAACAGCGAGTAGTCCGTGGAGCTGGCCGCGCTGTGGTGATGCAGGAAGCGCGTGCCGCTTTGCGCCCTGCGCCACATGTTCGGCATGACGTCGGCGGTGAAGAAGTCGTCACGCAGGCTCTCCACCAGGACGACGACGATGTCGGGACGGCGGGTGAAGTGCACCGACGCCGGGTCGATGCTCGCCGCGGGCACGCCCGCCTCGGGGCTCACACCCAGGCGCAGGCCGGACGCGGGCGCCTTGCCGGTGACGCGCGTGAGGAACGTGTTCATCCGCACCGGTGCCTGGAGGGGCAGGGTGGTGGTGGCGTGCTGAACGGCGCCGCCATGGGCGAAGACGAGGGACGCGCTGACCAGCCGCTCCGCGGTGCAAAGGGCCGCCATCAGCACCACCGTGCGCGCCACCCGGCGAGGACCAAAGCCCCGGCGCAGGAACCAGATGCCCGCCGCCGTGTCCAGCGTGAGGGTGGCCACCATCGCCGCGGCCAACAGCGCCATCTCCGAAGAAGACAGCCCCGTCTCCGCCAGGGCGTGCGGCTGGAGCGCCACCGCCAGCACCAGGCCGTTGATGTGGAAGCCCAGCGAGTTGAGCACCAGCGCGTCCAGCCCGAGCAGCACGCCGCCCACCGCCGTCAGCAACGGGAGCGCGAAGCGGTAGCGGTGCCCGAGCAGGAACGCCAGGGGCAGGGTTCCAACGAAGGCGACCAGCCCCAGGAACAGCGCCTGGGCGAAGCTCCCCGCGAGCAGGAGGGGGCGCAGCCCCGGCGCCAGCCGCTCCACGGCCACCCGCAGCGCGCCGCCGAAGTACATCAAGGCGACGAGCCCGTGGAGCACGCACCAGGTCAGCGCGGTGCTCAGGTAGGGCCGCGCTGCTTCGAATCGCTGAAGAGAGCTGGCGACCGCGGTGGCCGCCGCGTCAGACATCCGTGACATTGGGCGGTGCAGATATTCCGGATGACAGAACTTCGCAAGCCTCAATGAAGTTCGGCGGCGCGTCCCGCTGAAGACGGCGTGCGAGGATGCGGCGCATGCCTCCGCGCAAGCTCGTCCGGCACCTGGTCTGGTTGGAGTCCTTCGCCGCCGCCGTGGAGTCGGGCAGCATCGAGGCCGCCGCCGAGCACCTGGGCGTGGCGCGCTCGGTGGTGAGCGAGCACGTCCGCGCGCTGGAGCTGGCGCTGGCGGATGGCGCACCGTTGTTGGAGCGCGGGCCCGGACGTCGCCTGCAGCTCACCGCTCGGGGCGAGCGGCTCTTCGCGGGCACCCAGACGCCGCTGCATCAACTGGACATGAAGCGGCTGCGCGACCTGGCCAGCGCCGAGCCCGTGGTGCGCCTGGGCCTCAACCCGACGCTGTCCTTGTCCCTGGTGGGCGACGTGGCGCGGGACGCCGCCGCCGCGGACCTCAAGCTGGTGCTCAGCTTCGGAGGGCCCCATGAGCTGACGCGCCAGGTGCAGACGCGGCAGCTCGACCTGGCGCTCGACTTCACGCCCCTGCCCACCCATGAAGGCGTGGAGTCGGAGTCGCTGCTGCGCATGCCCTTCGTGGTGCTCGCCGGGCCGGACAACGCGCTCACGCGGCAGGCCGCGGCCCGCAAGTCGCTGCGCGTGAAGGACCTGGAGGGGCAGCGCTTCGTGGACTGGCTGCGCGATGACCCCTACGGCGGCGCCAACAGCGCCCGCTTCGCCGCCCACGGCGTGGCGGTGGAGGAAGTGGGGCGCGCGGAGAGCTTCCTCCTCCTCTACGAGCTGCTGCGCGCGTTCCGCGCCTGCGCCATCACTCCGGACCTGCGCCCCATGCACCCGTTCCCGCCAGACCTCCACGCCTGGCCCCTCTTGGAAGAGGAGCCCCAGGCCGTGGAGGTGGTCGCCTTGTGGCCCTCCGGCGCGCTCAGCCCCGGCGCCCGTCTGGTGCTGGACGGACTTCGCCGCCCGTCAGGTTAGTTCGACGCTAAAACGACGAAGGTGTCGATTTATGTCGGATTTCCGTTCGGCCGAAGAAGGGATATCTTCAAAGACTAGAAGATTCTGCCTGGGGTGAACGATGACGACTTCCACGGAACGGACGATTGCTCGCCTGCCTGCGCATCTGCGTCGCTACGTGGTGAGCCAGGACTACGCGGCGTATACGTCGCGGGACCAGGCCGTCTGGCGGAACATCCTGGGCTCCCTGAGGGGCCACCTGGCGGACAAGGCGCACCCCGTCTACCTGGAGGGCTTGGAGGCCACGGGCATCGGCTCGGAGTGCATCCCCAGCCTGGACGAGATGAACGAGAAGCTCGCGGGCCTGGGGTGGGCCTGCGTGGGGGTGCGTGGCTTCATTCCGCCCGCCGTCTTCACGGAGCTCCAGGCGATGGGCGTCCTGGCGATTGCCGCGGACATCCGCACCCACGAGCACATCGAGTACACGCCGGCGCCGGACATCGTCCATGAGAGCGCCGGGCACGCGCCCATCATCGCCAACCGCCGCTACGCGGAGTACCTCAAGGCGTGCGGGCTGGTGGGGTTCAAGGCCATTGCCAGCGTGGAGGACCAGGCCGTCTTCGAGGCCATCCGGAACCTGTCGGTGGTGAAGGAGGACCCGGAGGCCAGCGAGGAGGAAGTGGCGCACGCGCAGGCCCGGCTGGAGGCGGCCAGCGCGAGCCGCCGCTACGTCAGCGAGAGCACCCGGGCCAGCCGCCTCTACTGGTGGACGGCGGAGTACGGCCTCATCGGGAGCGTGGCGTCGCCGCGCATCTACGGCGCGGGGCTGCTGTCCAGCATCGGCGAGGCGCAGCACTGCCTGACGCCGGCGGTGACGAAGCTGCCGCTGAGCGTGGCCTGCGCGGACATGGACTACGACATCACCCGCATGCAGCCGCAGCTCTTCGTGGCGCGGGACTTCGAGCACCTGTTCGAGGTGCTGGCGGAGTTCGAGTCCACGCTGTCGTGGAAGCGGGGCGGCGACTTCGGCCTGACGGAGGCGCTGCGCGCGAGGACCGTCAACCACCTGGTGCTGGCGGATGGCCGCGAGGTGACGGGCCGGGTGCTGGAGCTGCTGGCCGCGCCGCGCGCGGTGGCGCCGGGCCTGGGCACCGCGCTCGTCTGCATGGAGGGGCCCATCATGGCCTCTCGTGGCGGACGCTCCCTGGACGACAAGCCGTGGAGCGGGCCGGCGCTGGTGGCGTTCGGCGAGGGGAAGCTGCCGGAGCGCGGGCCCTTCAAGCTGTCGCTGGAGAGCGGGCTGGAGCTGGAGGGCTTCGCCACGGACGGCGGTCAGGTGCTCGCGCTGCGCGGCCGGCTGGCGGGGCGCGAGCTGGCGCTGCCCGCGGTGGCGAAGCTCTTCGTCAGCACGCACCTGCCCTCGGTGGCGGGTGGGCCTGCGGACCCGGAGACGTGGGATTGCTGGTACGGCGAGCTGAGCGCCTTCGCGGAAGGCGACGGTGAGGAGAAGGCCCGCACGCGCAAGTCCCTGGCGCTGCACCCGGCGCTGGCCGCGCTCTACCGCGAGGTCCGGAAGATGCGGGAGACGCACGCCGTGAGGCCGGAGCGGCTGAGCCAGATTGCCGCGGCCGCCACGGACTTCCCGGACGACTGGCTGCTGCGCGCCGAGGTGGAGGAGCTGCGCCGCCGCGTCTGAGTCAGCGCCCCCAGTCCTTCTCCTCCAGGCTCGCCCGGAGGACCCAGCGGAGGTGTTCGTCGAAGTCGAAGGTGCAGCCCGAGACATCGGGCGCTCCGTCCAGCAGCCACGTCGACAGGTCGAAGTCGTCGTGGCGCGCCGGGAAGATGAGCGGCCCGGTGTCACGGCGCATCCCCGTGTCGAAGTAGTAGTAGTCGCTCACGTTCGACCAGGCGATGTACTGGAAGGGGATGAGCCGGCCGCGGAGCTTCCGCTCGAGGAGCGCGGCCTCCAGCTCGTCCTCGTTGTCGCCGAAGGCGCCCTCCTCGACGTACGCCTTGGACCACTGGAGCGTCTCCAGCACCTCGGTGGGGCTCAACATCCGGGCGCGCTCCTGTCCCCGCCAATCCACCGCGGAGAACAGGCCGTGCCGGGAGATGAAGTCGAGGTAGGCCTGGGGAAGCAGCGCGCCCAGCGACGACTCCAGCATGTGGAGGTCCTGGGAGGGCACCGGCGTGAGCGACACGGATTTGAGCGGGAGCTCCCGCTCGTGCTTCAGGCGCTCCTGGAGCGCGAGGATGGAGTCAATGGCGCGGGACATTCGCGCGCCATCCTACGCACACCCGAAGGTGCACCGTTCCCCGGAAACACCACGGGCCCGGCCACGCGGACTACTTCTCCTTGCCGGCGATCTTCCGCAGGGCCTTCTGGTCCCTCACGCAGAGGATGCGGCCGACGTTGCCGAGCACGCCCTCGCGCTTCATCTCGTTGATGAGCGTGGACACGAAGGAGCGGGAGGCGCCCACGAGGTCCGCGAGGTCCTGCTGGGTGATGCCGCGCAGGTCCGTCTCGCCGCCATGCGGGCAGCGCTCGCCGTGCGCTTCCACCAGGGTGAGCAGGGTGTCCGCCAGGCGGGCCGGGACCTCCTTGAACGTCAGGCCCAGCACGCGCTTGCGCAGGGCGCGCACGCGCTCGGCGTAGGCGCGGACCACGTCCACCGCCAGGGCCGGGCGGGCCTCCAGCTGGGCGCGGAAGTCGCGGCCCTCGATGCTCCAGACCTCGGCCTCACCGGCGGCGATGGCCATCTCTTCAATCGGCGTGCCCTCGGGGCGGAACAGCTCGCCGAAGAGGTCACCCGGGCGGAGGATGGACACCACGGAGCGGGTGCTGTTCTTTCCGATGCGCATCAGGCGCACGCGGCCGGACTTCAGCAGGTAGACGCGGTCGGTGTTGTCACCGGGGCGGTAGATGGTCGAGTTGTGCGGGAAGGACTCGACCTTGAAGTACCCCTTGAAGTCGATGGCCTCCTGGCCGGGCACCAGCTTGTTGGCGGTGACCATCATCCCGGAGCTGGTCGTCTGCAGCGGCGCCACGACGTTGGAACCGATGGGGCCGAGGGGGCGGTTGAATCCGTGCATGGCATTACTCCTGGGAAGGAAGGGTGGGGAAGTCGGGCCGTCTGCTTCAGCGGCGAACGGGACTTCCCTTCTCCAAGGTTCGTGCCAGTGGGAATTGAAATGCCGCCGGGACAACACCTCCTGAAATGCCGGGTACTTAGCGCTACAGGCCCGCACCAACCCCCGTTCTGTGTCCAAAACCTGAAACAGAACGTTCAAACAGTCTGATCAATTTGAACGAAACGTTCAATTCGAGGGCGTGAGTGTCGGAGCAGCGACACTGTCCAGGAGTGCTCAGGACGCATCCTTCACGGGGAAGGTGTGCACTTGAGGGCTCTGGCCCTGTGAGAGACCGTACTTCTGGAGCTTGCGCTCCAGGGTGGGGCGGCTGATTCCAAGGATCTGGCAGGTGCGACCCTTGTGCCCCTTGGTGACGGTCATCGCACGGGCGATGAGCTGGCGCTCGGCCTCTTCCAAAGTGGGAATCAGGCTGGCGTCGTCCTCGGCGGGCGCGGCGAACATGGCCCCGGCGGTGTGGGCGGAGGCCGCGCGGCCCGGCTCCGGTGAGGGGAGGGGGGACTCCAGGGCGGGCAGGTCGTCACCGCGCAGGACGTCACCGGGGGCCAGCACCACGGCGCGAATGAGCACGTTCTCCAGCTCGCGCACGTTGCCGCGCCAGGGCAGGCGGGTGAGGCGCTCCATGACCTCGCCGGGAACGCGGGTGACGCGCTTGTGGACCTTCTCGTTGATGCGCTCGAGCAGGTGCTTCACCAGCGGGGGGATGTCCTCGCGCCGCTCGCGCAGCGGCGGAATCTGGAGGGTGATGACCTTGAGGCGCTGGTAGAGGTCCTCCCGGAAGCGGCCGGCCTCCACTTCCTCCACCAGGGCCCGGTGGGTGGCGGCGATGACGCGGGCGCGCAGCTTGATGCGCTTGACGCCGCCCACGCGCTCGAACTCGCGCTCCTGGAGCACGCGCAGCAGCTTGGCCTGGAGCATCAGCGACATGTCGCCAATCTCGTCCAGGAACACCGTGCCGTCCTCTGCCACCTCGAACTTGCCCGGCTTGCCCGCCGTCGCGCCGGTGAAGGCGCCCTTCTCGTGGCCGAAGAGCTCGCTCTCCAGCAGCGTGTCGACGATGGCGGAGCAGTTGATGCCGATGAAGGGCCGCGGCTCGTCGTAGGAGTAGTTGTGGATGACGCGGGCGATGAGCTCCTTGCCGGTGCCGCTCTCTCCCGTAATCAGTACGGTGGCGTGGCTGCCGGTGACTTTTCCAATCTCCTTCACCAGCTGCTGCATCAGCGGGCTGGTGCCCACGATGTCGCCCAGGCGGGCGGCGGCGTTCTCCCGGTGGACCTCGTCCGCGCGGCGCGACAGCTGGCGGTACTCCAGCGCGCGCTCCACCACCAAATCCAGGGCGGCCGGGTCCGGGAAGGGCTTGTGGATGTAGTCGAAGGCCCCGGCCTTCATGGCCCGGATGGTGGTCTCCATGTCGTGGTACGCGGTGACCAGGATGATGCGCGCGTCCCCGCACAGGCCCTTCATCTCCTCGATGATTTCCAGGCCCGTGCGGTCCGGGAGCATCATGTCGAGGATGACCACGCTGGGCATGGCCTCCTGGGCGGCGCGCAGCCCGGCCGCCGCGCTGGTGGCGGTGGACACCTGGTAGCGCGGCTGGCCGTCGTGCTCTATCTCCTCGAAGTGCATCTTCAGCGTTTCGAGGAGCGAGACGTCGTCGTCGACGATGAGAAGGGTCTCCATGGCGCTCTCAGGTGGCGAACGTCAGCGTCAGCACCACGCCCGGCTCGGCGCTGCCCCGGGCGGCCACGTCTCCCCCCACGCCCATCATCACCCGGCGCAGGGCGGCCAGGGACAGGCCGGCGCCCCGGGCCAGCCGGGAGCCGAAGGGCTCGAAGAGGGAGCCGTTCTCCTCCGGGGGCAGGGCGGCGGCGGGGTCGTGGAGCACCATCTTCACCTGGTGGGGACCGCTCCGACGCAGGGCCACCTCCACCGGGCTGCCCTCCGCCTGGCCCATGGCGACGTTGAGCAGCACCTGGGCCAGCACGGGCCGCAGCCGCGTCGGGTCCACCCGGACGCGGGGCAGGTCGGGCTCCTCGTCCACCCGGACCTCCACGCGCCGCTCGGCCAGCTCGGGGGCCACCATCTCCGTGGCCTCCTGCACCACCCCCCGCAGCGGGTGGGCGTCCATCTTCGGGCTGGTGTCGCGGCCGTATTCGGAGAGGAGCCAGAGCATGCGCTCCATGGTGCGAATCTCCCGGTTGGCGATGGTGAGCCGCCGCTTGTCCCTTTCATTGAGGCCGGTGTTCCGGGCCAGCGTCTGCACCGCCATCTTCACCGAGGAGAGGGGGTTGCGAATCTCGTGGCTGAGCGAGGAGGACAGCCGTGAAATCTGCACCGGGGGGGCGCCGTCCAGCACGGCGTTGAGGTCCAGCACGGTGGCGCTGGCCTCGCCGCCGTCCAGTCCCAGGGACAGCCGGAGGGGGGACGCGTCCTCGCCGCCGAGGTGGGCGGAGACGAACTCCACCGCGCGGCGGTCCTCGCGGGCGCGGGCGTCCAGCTCACGGGCGCGCCTGGGCGACACGCCGAGGACCTCATGGAGCGGCTGCTCCAACAGGGCCCCCACGGGGCGGCGCAGGATGCTGGAGAGGTCGCCTTCGGCGCGTGTCACCCGCAGGCTCGGAGTCCAGGCGAGCATCGCGGCTTGCAGGAGATGGGTGTTCATTTGATGGGCCTGAAACATACCGACTAAGGTTCCGCGCTGTCCCCATGTCATCTACGGCGCGTTTTCCTAAGAACCTTGTGGCCTGCCTCCTCTTCATGTCCGGGGGCACTGCGCTCGTCTACGAACTCGTCTGGTCCAAGTACCTCGGGAATGTCCTGGGGAACAGCGGCCAGGCGCATGCCGTGGTGCTCGCCACGTTCATGGGCGGGCAGGCGCTGGGGGCATTTGTCTTCGGGCGGACAGCCGACCGGGCCAGGAACCCCCTGGCCCTGTACGGCCTGCTGGAGCTGGGCGTGGGGTTGTACGCGCTCGCCTTCCCGTATGTGCTCGACGTGCTGGGGGCGCTGTGGCTGAGCGTGGCCCCGTCCGTGCCGGAGGGCTGGCGGCTGGGGCCCCGGCTGGTGGTCTCCGCCACGTCGCTGCTGATTCCCACGCTGCTGATGGGCGGCACGCTGCCGGCCCTGGTGCGGCACTTCGCCTCCAGCCTGTCGGGGGTGCGCTACGAGCTGGCGCGGCTGTACGCCGTCAACAGCCTGGGCGCGGCGGTGGGCGTGTTCATCGCCGGGACGAAGCTGGTGCCCGCCATCGGCCTGTCCTCGTCGGCGGGGCTGGCCGCGGGGCTCAACATCCTGCTGGCGCTGGCCGCGTTGGCGCTGGCCCGGCGCTTCCCACCCGCGCTGATGCCGGGACAGACACCTCCCCCGGAAGCGGGCGAGGCGGAGGTGTCCTATCCGCGCGTGGCGGTGCGGGCGGCGCTCATCGGCGTGCTGCTGTCGGGCTTCACCTCCATGCTGTACCAGGTGACGTGGATCCGCCTGCTGTCCATCGTCCTGGGCGCGTCCACCTACGCCTTCACGCTCATCCTCACCGCGTTCATCATGGGCATCGGCCTGGGCAGCTTCTGGCTGATGACGCGCAAGGGACAGGTGGACTCGCTGCGCCTGTTCGGCCGGCTCCAGGTCGCGCTGGTGGCCAGCATCTGCGTGGCGCTGCCGCTCTACGTCCGGCTGCCGCACCTGTTCCGCAAGGCGCAGTGGATGATGACGCGCTCGCTGGACACCTGGCCGCTGTTCCAGGTGCTGACCTTCAGCTTCTGCTGCCTGGTGCTGCTGGTGCCCACCTTCTTCATGGGCGCGGCCTTCCCAGCGGCGGCGCGCGTGGCCACGGCCAAGGTGTCCGAGGTGGGGCGCCAGCTGGGCGGCGTCTACCTGTGGAACACGGTGGGCACGATTACCGGTTCGGCGCTGGGCGTGCTGGTGCTGATGCCGTGGTGGGGCATGGAGGGCAACTTCATCGCGGGCGTGGCGGCCAACCTGGTTGGCGCGGGGCTGGCCTTCCACGCGGCTCCGGGCCGTCCCGCGCAGCCGGCGCGCGCCTTGTGGCCGGTGGCCGCCACGGCGGTGCTGGCGCTGGTGGTGCTGGGCGGGATGAGCGGCTGGGCGGTGCGGCTGTCGGGCATCGCCTCCATCCGCTCCCATGAGAAGCCGCCGGAGAGCTACGCGAAGCTGGTGGCGGACACGGAGGCCATCATCCGCCCCATCTTCTACCAGGACGACACCTTCGCCACGGTGATGGTGGCGGACGCGCCCGTGGAGAACCTGCGGTTCATGAAGCTCAACGGGAAGATTGATGCGTCCAACGGCGGGGACGCGGAGACGCAGGTCGTGGCCGGCCACCTGGGCGCGCTCCTGCATCCACGCGAGCCGAAGACGGTGCTGCTGGTGGGCGCTGGCGCGGCCATCACCGCGGGCAGCGTGCTGGCGCACCCCGTGGAGCACCTGGACATGGTGGAGATTGCCCCGGCCGTCATCGACGCGGCGCGCCTGTTCAAGGCGGACAACCGCAACGCGGTGGACGACCCTCGCACGCACGTGCACGTGGACGACGCCAAGACGTTCATGGCGCTGTCTCCGCGCAAGTACGACCTGGTGGTGAGCGTGCCCTCCAACCCGTGGGTGGCGGGCGTGTCCGGCCTCTTCACGCGGGACTTCTTCCAGACGGTGGACCGGCACCTGGCGGACGACGGCGTGCTGGTGCAGTGGATTCACACCTACGAGAGCAACGAGGACCTCATCAAGCTGGTGGTCCGCACCCTGCGCGACACCTTCCCGCACGCCACCACCTGGCTGGGGCCGCATGACCTGGTGATGGTGGCCAGCCGCAAGCCCCTGGCCTTCGACGCGGCGCGCCTGGCCGAGCGCATGGGGCATCCGGAGGTGCGCAAGGACCTGGCCCGCGTGGGCATCAACGACGTGTTCGCGCTGCTGTCCAAGCAGGTGCACAGCGAGGCCGGCCAGCTCGAGTTCGCCGGTGAGGGTCCCATCAACACGGATGACCACAACCTGCTGGAGTACGCGTCGCCCATCGCCTTCTTCGTGTCGAACCTGGACGTGCGGGTGCGGGACGAGCGGCGCGCGCCGGAAGGGGCGGACCGCCTCTTCCTGCACGACTACGTCCAGCAGCACCCCCCCACCGCGGAGCAGGCCGCCGGGCTGTACCGGAACATCGAGCGCTACCACGCGCCCAATGACCCCATGGTGCGCGGCGCGGCCGCCCAGTGGCGGCGGCTGGCCCCCGACAGCCCCGAGTCCGCCCTGGCCCTAGGCAAGGCGGCGCTGGCCCAGCAGGACGTGACGCTGGCCGCCTCGCTCCTGGAGCCCGAGGTGGCGCGGGGTGGCCGCGAGCCCGCGCTGGTGACGGCGTACCTGCGGCTCGTCACGGCGCGGACCTGGGCCTCGCGTACGATGTGGACGCCTGTCGGTGCCCTGCACGACACCGTGGCCCTGGGGCGCGAGGTCGCGGCCCGGCACCCGGACGACGAGCACCTGGCCCGGGCGCTGCGCTCGCTGTGCGAGGCGCTGCCCCGTTCGAGCTGCGAAGGGACCGCCCAGGCGCCCGTCGCCGCCCCTGGGGGCCCCTGAAATGGGGGCCGTGGATCAGTAAATCGGGCCAATTGCCCGGAATCACTGAGAATTCCTGGCATCCTCCCGATGACGGATGGAGGTGCAGGTGGGATCTACCCTAGGGTACGAATCAACCAAGCAGCAGGGTGTCTTTTCCACCACTGCAATCCCCGGAGAGTTCCATGAAGGCGATCTCGAAGAAGCAGCAGCTCCGCAAGGCTCGTGGCCAGGGCATGACCGAGTACATCATCATCGTCGCCCTCATCGCGATCGCCGCCATCGGCGTGGTGACCCTGTTCGGCGACAACATCCGCAAGCTGTTCGGCGCCTCCGCCGACGCGCTGGCCGGTAACGCCGCCGTCGAGTCCGAGGCGACCGAGCGTCAGCGCAACCTCGAGAAGAAGACCATCAAGACGTTCGGCCAGAACAACGCGTACTGAGCCGTGTCCTTCCGGGGGGAGCCAAACCTGCCTCGTGCGGGTGGCTCCTCTCGGGCGGCCGAGGTCGAGGGCTGAGTCTTCAGCCCGGTGCCCGGCCGGAAGTGGCAGCACCCCCGCCCAGGGGGTTGACCCTCACGCGACGTGAGGCCCTACACCTCCTCATCACGAGGTGGAGATGGCCCTGACGGTGAGCCAGGTCGCCCGGCTGGCGAAAATCAGCATCCGCGCGTTGCACCACTACGACGAGCTGGGCCTGTTGTGTCCTTCGGACCGCAGCGAGGCCGGCTACCGGCTCTATTCGCGGGCGGACCTCCAGAAGCTCCAGCAGGTGCTCTTCTTCAAGGAGCTGGGCTTCCCGCTGGAGGACATCCGCCGCATCCTGGGCGACCCCACCTTCGACCTGCGCACCGCGCTGCGGATGCAGCGGCGGCTCCTGACGGAGCGGGCCGCCCGTCTGGACGCGCTGGTGCATGCCGTGGACTCAGCGCTGGACGCGCTGGAGAAGGGGACGCACGTGGACAAGGACGCGATGTTCGAGGCCTTCGGCGACTTCGACCCCTCGAAGTACGAGGAGGAGGCGAAGCAGCGCTGGGGGAACACGGAGGCCTACAAGGAGTCCGCCCGGAGGACGGCGCGCTACAAGAAGGAGGACTGGAAGCGCATCAAGGAGGAGGGGGACGCCCTCTTCCAGTCGCTGGCGGACCTGCTCGCGGCGGGCACCAGCGCCGCGTCAGCCGCGGCCATGGACCTGGCCGAGGCGCACCGGCGCTACCTGGGTACGTGGTTCTACGCGTGCCCGCCCGCCATGCACCGAGGCCTGGGGGAGCTGTACGTGGCGGACACGCGCTTCATGGAGAACATCGACAAGGTGCGCCCTGGCCTGTCGCTGTTCCTGCGGGACGCCTTCGCGGCGAACGCGGAGCGGCAGGCGGCCGCCGCTGCTCCCCGCGGCTAGCTGAAGCCCAGCCGCTTCAACATCACCGCGCGGATGGAGGGAATCCGGAAGCGATAGATGAGGGCGTCCGCGAAGTAGTGCGCCAGCACGCACGCGAAGCCCAGGGACGTCATGACGCGCAGCAGGGGGTGCGTCTCCGCCATGCCCATGTTGCTGCCCAGCGCGCCGCGCACCACGCCTTGCTGGAGCAGGCCGTGCACCGCGCCCAGCGCCAGCAGGGGCAGCATGGACGCAATCATCGCCGGGACGATGAACTTCCGCGGCAGCCGGGGCGCGTCACCCTCGCGCGGCTCCAGCATCCGCGCGGTGAGCATGTAGTACTCCAGGCCGTGCATGCCGGGCAGCATGACGTAGCCCCAGGTGGGCGCCACCAGCACCAGCCCGGTCGCCGTCGCCATGGCCAGGAGGTAGAGCACCTTGGGCCCGCTGACGGCCTCCGCGCGCAGCACGGCGCGGAACAGCAGCATGAAGTAGCCCAGCCACACCGCCAGCAGCACCCCCAGCGCCCCGTGCGGCAGCACGTGGCCCTGGCCCACATCCAGGTACGCCGGCGCGTCGGGACCGGGGGCCTCCGGCACGAAGAAGATGCGCACCAGCAGCAGCGTGAGCAGCAGCGGGACGTACATCTGCTGCAGCTTGCGCTCCAGCGCCGACGCGCCGGGCAGGCCCGCCTTGCTCGCGCGCAGCCCGTGGAGGGACCAGATGCCCCGGTGCTGGGACAGGGTGTGGTGCGTGCCGAAGACGTTGAAAATCACCGCCACGCCATACGTGTGCGCCGTGCGCTCCGCGTAGAAGGTGAAGAAGAGCACCGTGCCCACCGCGAGCATGGCCAGCGAGCCCGCCAGCACCTGCCGGGGCTGGCCCGGAGCGGACGTCAGCACGTCCCGGTGCACCGCGAAGAGCAGGAACGTGAGGATGACGTGGGTGGCGTTGCCGAGCAGGTTCTGCGCCGTCCAGGCTGAGAGGCGGTGCGCGCCTTCCGCGGCGCCCGGGGCCAGCCAGACGTTGGCTGCCGCCGTGCACAGGGCCAGGGCCAGGGGCAGGGCGACGATGAGGGCATCCGCCCGCGGCGAGAAGAGCCACAAGCCTCGGAAGGCCAGCGCCCCTCGCTGCGAGGGAGCCGTCACGGGGGACGGGGAGTTCACGGCGGGGCTCAGCGGCGTCATACCGTACGGACCCTAACATGCTCGCTGGCCGCCGCGCCGCTCGCGCCGCGCCGGGCCCGTGGTAGAACAGGGCTTTCATGGAAGGCCGCCTGCTTCTGAAAAACTGTGCCGTGTTCAGGGCGGACGGACGCGTCCGCCATGGCATGGCCGTGGTGGTGGAAGGCAACACCATCCGCCGCGTAGCTCCGGACGCCCAGGTGCCCGTGCTGCCCGGGGACTGGGAGGTCGCCTGTCACGGCCGGCTGGTGGCGCCGGGCCTGGTGGACTGCCACACGCACCTCGTCAACGGCCAGCTGCTGCCGCCCACGGGGCACTTCCTGATGCTGCCTCCCCGCGAGCGCCTGGACCGGCTCCGGAGCGTGGCGCGCCTCCTCACGAACGAGGACGTGGAGGCCCTCACCCGCTACGCGGCGGCCCGGGCCCTGCGCCACGGCGTCACCCTGGCGGTGGAGCACCTGTCCTGCCAGGACGTGGCCGGCGGGCTCGCCGCCCAGGCTCGCGCCGCGGAGGCGGTGGGCTTGCGGCTGGTGACGAGCCACTCCACCCACGGGCTGGACGGCGCGGCGCAGGCGCAGACGTGGCTGGACGCCAACGCGGACTTCACGCGCGCGCAGCGGGACCACCCGCTGGTCCGGGGCGCGCTCGGCTTCCATGCGTCATTCACGTGTGATGACGCGCTGCTGCGCCGCATCGCGGAGCTGAGCCGGGTGCTGGACGCGCCCACCGTCTTCCACCTCGCGGAGAGCGAGGACGACCTCTCCTCCACCTATTCGCAGCACGGCAAGCGCGTGGTTCCGCGGCTGGATGCGCTGGGGCTGCTCGGGCCGCGGGCCATCGCGGGTTATGCGCGCGTGCTGGACAGCGCGGAGGCGGAGCTGCTGGAGCAGAGCGGGGCCTTCGTGGCGCTGGCGGCCCGGGGCGTGCGCACGCTGGAGCGGGGCGCGGACCCCATGGACGCGGTGCTGTCGCGGGTCCACCTGCTGGGGCTCGGCACGGGGGGCCACGGCAGCCTCCAGGACGAGCTGCTCGCCGCGCTGGTGGGCGTGCTGCGCATCTCCCGTTCGGGGCGGATGCCGGACGTGGATGGCGCGGTGGCGCACCTGCTGGTCAACGGCCCGGCGGAGCTGTGCACGCGGCTGTTCGGCCTGCCCTCCGGGAATGTGGAGGAGGGGTGCATCGCGGACCTCGTCGTCTATGACGTCGTGCCCACCGCGGACCCGGAGACGGGCTATTCGCCCTATCTGATAGGGCAGTTGGCGCATTCACCGGTGGGGTGGACCATCGTCAATGGCCGGGTCTGCGTGCGGGAGGGCCAGGTGCTGGGGTTTGACTACGTGGCGCTTTCCCGCGCGGCGACCCAGGCGCTGGAGCGTGTCTGGACGCGCGCGCGTCTGGGCAGTTGAGCGGCGGCATGAGCGCATTGCCTTCTTCCCTGGTGGAGACGCTGCGCGCCTCGCGCGGCCGGCGTGGGCCGCTGCTGGGCGACGCGCGGACCACGGCCTGGCGCGTGGTGAACGCCGAAGCGGACGGCGTGCCGGAGGTGACGGCGGACGTGTTGGGTGACGTGTACGTCATCAGCCTCTATCGGGACTTCACGCCGGCGGAGGAGGAGACGCTGCTCGACGCGGCCGTGGCCGCCTGGGCGCCGCGGAGCCTCTACCTCAAGCGTCGTCCCCGGGAGGCGCGGGTCCTGGCCAACGTGGCGAAGGAGTCGCTCGCGCCCGAGGCCCCCGCCCGGGGCGCGGCGGTGGAGTCCTTCACCGCGCTCGAAAACGGACTGAAGTTTCTCATCCGTCCGGCGCAGGGGCTGTCGGTGGGGCTGTACCTGGACATGCGGGACACGCGGGCGTGGCTGCTGTCGCAGGCGCGGGGCCTCACCGTGCTCAACCTCTTCTCATACACCTGTGCCTTTGGCGTCGTGGCCATGGCGGGCGGCGCGAAGCGGGCGCTCAACCTGGATGCGAGCCGGCGCGTGCTGGAGTGGGGCGAGGAGAACGCGCGCCTCAATGGCCAGACGGTGGACCGGTACGACTACGTGGCCGGCGACGTGTTCGACTGGCTGAAGCGCCTGGCGAAGAAGGGGGAGTCCTTCGACATCGTCATCTCGGATCCGCCGTCGTTCTCCACGACGCGCAGCGGCCGGTTCTCCGCGGCGCGGGACTACGCTCGGCTGGCCGAGGCCGCCGCGCGCGTGGTGAGTCCGGGCGGGCAGTTGGTGGCGTGCTGCAACCACGCCGGGCTGCCTGCTCGCCGCTTCGAGGCCATGGTGCTCGAAGGGGTTTCCCAGGCGGGACGGCAGGGGAAGGCGCTGGGCTCATTGGGGCCGTCCGCGTTGGATTTCCCTCCGCCGCCTGGACAGGAACCGGCGCTGAAGGTGCACCGGGTTCAGGTCCGGTAGCAGGCGTGCGAGCGTCGACGACGGCGGTCCATCAGGGAAGGGCTGGACGGGGCGTGCGCCGCCCAAGTTTGTTGCCACTCCGCGGCTCGGCACAGGTAGGCTCGCCGGGCCATGCCTCCCGCCGCCCCGCAGCGCGACACCGGCCGCTTTGGAAAGTACCGCCTCATCGACCGCATCGCCGTGGGGGGCATGGCCGAAATCTTCCTCGCGCATCAGCAGCAGGATGACGGCCGCGAGTCCCCCGTCGTCATCAAGCGCATCCGCCCGCATCTGTCCAAGCACACGGCCTTCGTGAAGATGTTCCTCAACGAGGCCCGGCTCGCCGCGCAGCTCAATCACCCCAACGTGGTGCAGATTCACGACCTGGGAAAGATCGCCGACAGCTACTTCATCGCCATGGAGTACGTGTCCGGCCGGGACATGCGCCGCGTCGTCCCCAAGGCGGAGGCGCTGGGGATTCCCTTCCCCCTGGTGTACGCGGTGAAGATTGCCTCGTGCGTCTGCGCGGGCCTGCACCACGCGCACACCAAGGTGGACCTGTACGGCAACCCGCTCAACATCGTCCACCGGGACGTGTCACCGGAGAACATCGTCGTCGCCTTCGATGGCTCGGTGAAGATTCTGGACTTCGGCATCGCCAAGGCCGCCAACCAGATGGAGCAGACGCGCAACGGCGAAATCAAAGGCAAGCTCAGCTACATGAGCCCGGAGCAGTGTCTGGGCAAGCCGCTCGACTGCCGCAGCGACGTCTTCTCCCTGGGCGTGGTGCTCTACGAGTGGCTCACCGGCTTCAAGCTCTTCACCGGCGAGTCCGAGGCCGCGGTGATGCGCAGCATCACGGACGGGAAGATCTACGCACCGTCGTACTTCCGCGAGGACCTGCCGGAGCGCCTGGAGAGCATCCTGATGCGGGCGCTGGAGCGCGACCGGGACAAGCGCTACCAGACGGCCGCGCAGATGCAGAAGGACCTGGACGCCTTCCTGGACGCCTACGACTTCACGCCCACGGCGCTGCATCTGTCCAACTTCATCAAGCAGCTCTTCGAGGAGGAGCTGGCCGCCGAGCAGCGCCGCCTGGCCGTGCGCGCCGCCGCCGCGCCCACGTCGGAGGAGGCCCTGGAGCTGTCGGAGGTGGCGGACGCGCTCGACACCGCGAAGGCCCTGCCCGCTCCGGACCCGGAGCCCCCGGCCCAAGATGACCGCACCGAGCCGCGCACCCTGGCCGTACCGCTGAGCCCCGCCGTCTCGGAGGCGCTGGAGGCGGTGGCCCGCCGCAACAACGTGCCCGCGGGCCGCATGGTGGCCGAGCTGCTCGAGTCCTGGCTCAAGTACCGCTGACCCATGCCCCGGCTGAAGCTGACGCTCGAATACGAAGGGACGCGCTACGTGGGCTGGCAGGTGCAGCCCAACGGGCCCTCCATCCAGTCGGTGCTGGAGTCGGGACTGGAGCGGCTGTTGGGGGCGCGGGTGTCGGTGGCGTCGGCGGGGCGCACGGATGCGGGCGTGCATGCCTCCGGGCAGGTGGCCTGCTTCGACGCGCCCCGGGTGTTGCCGATGAAGGCCTACGTCATGGGGCTCAATGGCCTGCTGCCGCCCGACGTGGCCGTGGTGGACGCGGTGGAGGTGGCCGAGGACTTCGACCCGCGCCGCTGGTCCCGGGGCAAGCGCTACCGCTACCGCGTGAGCAACCGGCGCACGCGCTCGCCCCTGCGGCGGATGACGCACTGGGAAGTCTTCGCGCCGTTGGATGTGGAGGCCATGCGGCGGGCGGCCGCGCACCTGCTGGGGCGGCACGACTTCTCCGCCTTCAGGGCCGCGGACTGCCAGGCGAAGCACGCGGTGCGCGAGCTTCGGAGCCTGACGGTGGAGGGCGCTTCGGGGGACGCCGTGTCCTTCGTGGTGGAGGGCACCGCGTTCCTGAAGCACATGGTGCGAAACCTGGCGGGGACGCTGGTGGAGGTGGGGAAGGGCCGGCGGCCCGAGTCCTGGGTGGCGGAGGTGTTGGCCTCCAAGGAGCGCAAGCGCGCCGGGCCCACCGCTCCGCCCCAGGGGCTGGTGCTGGAGGCGGTCTTCTACGGGGACGGCCCGCCTGCCCGCACGTCGAGGGGAACGGCCGACTTGGAAGAGGATGAGGGCTGAAGTGGAGTAGGCTGCCTGCCCGTGAGCTCCAAGACGAGTGTCCTCGAACCGCTGCGCGTCCGTGTCCGTCGCTTCCAGTTCATCATGGGACTGGGGTTCATCGCGCTCATCGCGGGGTCGATTCTGAGCGTGGCGTTGACGCTCCGGCTGAGCGTGCGCATCCAGGCGGTGCCCGTGGGCGTGCTGCGGTTGGCGCTGGCGGTGCTGCTGGAGAACCTGTGGGTGCTCGGGGTGTTGCCGGTGCTGTGCTACGGCGCCGCGCGGGTGATGGAGCTGCGTCCGTGGACCACGGCGGGCGGCGCGGCGCTCACGGGCGCGGTCTTCCTGAACGCGATGGCCTTCATCCAGAGTGGCGTGTACGGGCTGTGGGCCGGGGATGTCGGCTCGCTGTTCAGCCTGGCGGCCTTCGCCGGAGGTGTCGTGCTCAGCGCGCGCGCGGTGATGATGGGCCGGGGCGCCGCGGCACAGCAGTCGGTGAAAACCCAGGCCAAGGCAGAGGAGCGCAAGTCCGAGTACGACGAGTTTCTCCGCGCGGCGGAGCAGGGCGGGGCGCGGCTGGAGCAGCGGGAAGCCCAGTCCACTGCCGTGGCTGGAGACGCGCTCACGGGCGCGGCTCACGCTGCGCCGGTCCCTCCCGAGGCGGCTCAGCCGCCCGCCGGCGATGCGAACGCCGCTGCATCGCAGGCGCAGGACCCTGGTGGCGCGGAGCCCATCACGGCGGAGGGGACAGGCGCCGCGCAGGCGCAGCCCACTGGCGCTTCGGAGTCCGACATCAAGGTGGACAAGGCGCCCTCGGCCTGAGTCCGCGCGGGCGGAGGGCCTTCACGCTACTCGCCGGACTCGGCCTCGCGGACGACGAGCACGTCGCACTTCGCCTCACGAATGAGGTCCGTCGCGACGCTGCCGAGCAAGGCGAACGCCACCCCGGTGCGCGCCCGGGTGCCCAGCGCCAGCAGGTCCGCGCCCTGGTCGTCCACGAACTCGAGGACGATGGAGCGTGAGCCGCCGTTCTCCATCACCAGGTGGTACGGGATGTCGACCGCGTCGAGCTCCTGCTGCAACGCCTTGAGCTTGCGCTCCGCGGACGCCTTGAACGTCTGCTGGTAGTGCTTGTGCTCCTTCGTCGTCAGCCCGGGGAACACCGCGTACTCCAGCGGCACGTCATACGCGTGCACCAGCGTCAGCTCGGAGCCGGGCGTCATCAGCGAGGGAACGAAGCTCGCCGCGCGCTTGGACGTCTCGTCCGCGTCCACGGCCACCACGGGCCGGAGGTAGGGCCCAGGGGCGCGGCGGTTGACGATGAGCACGGGCAAATCGCCACCGCGGATGACGTTCTCCGCAGTGGAGCCCAGGAACATGTTGCGCAGCGGCTTGTCGCCATGCCGGCCCAGGACGATGAGCTCCGCGCCAAAGGCACGGGCCCGCCGCAGGATGGCCTCCACGGGCTTTCCTCGCGCGATGCGTGTCTCGACGGTGGCGGAGCGGCCCTCGGCACGCAGCGCCTTGCGCAGCCGCTCGGCGACCCGCTCCAGCTCGCGCGCGGTGGCCTGGAGCGCGCGGGTGCCCAGCTCCGCGGGCATGCGGCTGGGGAGGGCGTGTGTCACCAGCACCTTCGCGCCGTCCGCGAGTGGCAGGTGTCCAGCCCTGCCCACCGCGTGGGTGCTCGCCTCCGAGAAGTCCGTGGCGAGCAGCACTCTGCGAAGTCGCCGCGGGAACGCCTGCTTTCGTGGTCTCACCCGCGAGAATCTAGCAGGCTGTCTCGTGCCGACGGAACGCGCCGCGTTCTCCAGGGACGCGGCGGTGGAGGCCCCTCCAAGGATGTTGCCCAGGTGACCTCGCATGGCATGGGCGTTGCTCAAAGACACGCCCCATGAGTCAAGAAGCCATGCCTCCCAGCTCCGGTTCGCTCGGACCGCTTGCCTTGGCCTTGTCGGGTGGGGGCTACCGCGCGGCGGCCTTCCACCTGGGGGCCCTGCGGCTCCTGGACACGGTGGGGCTGCTGCCTGATGTGGTCGGCCTGTCCACCGTGTCCGGAGGCACCCTTACGGGGATGGCGTGGGTGACGAGCCAACTGGAGGGCAAGCCATTCCACGCGTTCCACGCCAGCTACTCCCGCTACCTGAAGCAGACGAACGTCATCGCCGAGGCCCTGACGGGGCTGACGTCGAACCGCGACCACGGCAGCCAGTCCTGGGCCAGCCTCATCCGCTCCGCCGCGGACCTCTACGCGCGGCCCGACTTCCTGGGAGACCGGCGGCTGGGAGAGATCCTGGACTCGGACCGCGTGCAGCTGCGGGAAGCCATCTTCAACACCACCGAGTTCCACACCGGCCTGGACTTCCGCTTCCGCCGCGGCGACAAGCCCGGCGCGTTGCTGGGCAACAACGCCTACCGGCTGCCGCGCACCGTGGGCCAGCACATCCGGCTGGCGGACATCACGGCCGCGTCGTCATGCTTCCCCGGCGGCTTTGAACCGCTGGTGTTCCCCCAGCAGTTCCACTGGCCCCAGGACTTCCCGCTCGACTCGGCGGAGAAGGAGCTGGGAGCGAAGTTCCAGGGCGGCCTGCCGCTGATGGATGGCGGCATCTACGACAACCAGGGCATCGACAGCCTGATGCTGGCGTACGCCGCCTCCGAATCCCCGCCCACGCTCATCATCTCCGACGTGAGCACGCAGAGCCCCCGGATGTACGACGTCCCGGAGAACCCGACGAAGCGCGGCTGGGTGACGCTGAACGGTGTCTCGTGGATGGCGTACGGGCTGTTCGCGTTGACGCTGGCCTCCGCGGCCATCCTCGCGTGGCGCGGCTTCGAGACGGCCAGCCAGGGCAGGTGGGCGCCTCGCGACTCCTTCCTGTACCTCATCCCCGGCGTGCTGACCGCGGCGGTCGCCACGTCGCTGGTCTGGGCGCGGGGACGGCTCAACGACGTCATGGCGCTGCTCAAGCGGCAGATGGACCTGGATGTCTGGCCTTCGTTCAAGCAGCTCACGGTGCTGGAGTTCGCGCAGATGCTCGTCCTGCGCGGCACGTCCCTGTTGGCGCTGACGTCGCAGGTGTTCATGAAGCGCGTGCGCGGGCTGGTGTTCAGCCAGCTGTATCAGGACAGCCGCTTCAAGGACCGGCGCGTGTCCAACCTCATCACCGCGCTCACGGTGGACCGGCCTCACCTGTTCGCGAAGCACCCCTGGCTCAAGCCCGGCCCGCACCTGGTGGCCCTGGGCACGCAGGCCTGCCAGATGCCCACCACGCTCTGGTTCACGGACGACAGCCAGTTCACCGTCGTGGAGTCCGCGGGCGCGGCGACCCTCTGCTACGTGCTGCTGCGCCACCTCATCGAACACCACGCCGGCCAATACGAAGGCCCGGGCCAGCCGCTCAACGCCCTCTACGAACGGCTGCGCCAGGAGTGGGCGATGCTCAACCAGGAGCGCGCCCAGCCCCAGGTCCAGCAGCCCGTGGCCGCCTGAGGTCCCGGGTGAATCAGGCGCTCGCGGCGCTCGCGGGAGCCCCCTCGTCCGCCGGGACGTGGCTCTCGGCGGCGTCCGCGGCGGCGATGCGGTCATCCAGCTCCGCGGTCAGCCGCTCGAAGGACTCCTTGCCAATGGTGGCGGACTGGTAGGCCTTGAGCAGCGAGGCCTTCTCCACCATCAGGACGCGGCGGATGGCCTCCTGGTGCTCCTCTTCGTGGAAGCGCGTCGACTGCTGCTTGAGCGCGGCCAGCTCCTTCTCCGCGATGGACTCCTTCTCCTGGTAGTCCTTCTCCAATCGCGCCGCGACGTCTCCCGGAATCTCCCGGGTGCGGCGCATGCCCTCCAGCGCGGCCAGCGCCGCGTGGATGGTGCCCAGGCGGCCTCGGGCCAGCTCGTACTGCTCCTGGAACTCGTCCTTGAGGCCGGTGATGCGCAGCTTGCGCAGCAGCGGCGCCATGGTGAGGCCCTGGAAGACGATGGAGAGCACCACCACGCCGAACGTCATGTTCACCAGCAGCTCGCGGTGCGCAAAGTCGGACGGAAGACCGAGCACCAGCACCATGGAGATGGCGCCGCGCAGGCCGCTCCAGGTGAGCACCGCGCTCCATGCCCACGGAATCCGCTCCGAGGTGAAGCGCAGCAGCGCGGACACGCCGTAGACGACCAGCGCCCGGGCCACCAGCACCACCACGTAGGCCACGAGGATGGGCTTCCACGACGCCAGCAGCGAGCCGAGGTGCACCTCCAGGCCGATGAGGAGGAACACCACGGAGTTGAGCGCGAAGGCCAGGTACTCCCAGAAGCTCGCCACCGCGATGCGGGTGGCGGGGCTCATGCCCTGGTGCGACGCCCAGTTGCCGCACAGCATGCCGGCCACCACCGTGGCAATCACACCCGAGTAGTGGAAGTGCTCGGCCACCACGAACGAGCCGTAGGCCGCGATGACGGTGAGGGTGATTTCCACCATCGCGTCGTCCACGCGCTTGATGACCTGGGAGACGGCGTAGCCCACCGCGCTGCCCACGAGCACGCCCATGCCGAAGACCTTGATGAAGTTGAACAGGGCGCCGCCCATCGTGAACTGGCTGCCGGTGGCCGTCGCCACGATGAGCGTGAAGAGCACGACCGCCGCGCCGTCGTTCAGCAGGCTCTCACCTTCCACCAGGAGCAGCAGCCGCTTGGGCGCGCCCAGGGATTTGAAGAGCGCGACCACGGCGATGGGGTCCGTGGACACGATGACGGAGGCGAACACCAGCGCGGACAGCATCCCGAAGCCCTGCACGAAGTGCAGCCCCTCCACCACCCGGGTGAGGAAGAAGGCCGTGAGGCCAGCCGCGGCGACGAGCCCGGGGATGGCCATGGCGTGGATGGCCAGCTTGTTCTTCCAGAACTTCCGGAACTCGACGTGGAAGGCCGCTTCGAAGAGCAGCCCTGGAAGGATGATGGCGAAGAGCAGATCCTTCGTGAGGTGCGGCGGCTCGAACGCCTTGAAGGCACCCAACAGCACACCCGCGACGACGAGCGCCACCGTATAGGGGAACTTGAAGTACCGCGCGGCGATGGCCACGGCGGTCGCGACGGCGAAAACCAGTACGAAGGCCAACTCGAAGTGCATGGTCCCTTACCTGTTTGAATCGAAGCGCCGGACCATAGCGCAGGTGCGCTGAGCAGCGCCGGGTGCCGCTCTCGGGGAAGGCATTGCGAAACGCCAGGGTGAGGCGGAATGCAAGGCGGCATCGCCCCGCCTGGCTGCTCTTGCCTTCCCGCGTGGGGCTTCCCAGCTTTGAGCCATGTCCAGGCACCCCCGCTCCAAGGGAGGACGGCTGAGCGCGGGTCTCAAGCTCATCGGGCCGCTCTGCGTCTCCGTTGGCTTGCTCGTGGGGCTGCGGCTGCTGGGGCCGCAGTATCTGGATCAACAGACGCTGTCGGGCTGGCTGCGGCCCCTGGGCGCGCTGGCGCCCCTGGCCTTCATCCTGCTCCTCGCGGTGCGCCCGGTGACGCTGCTGCCTGGGCAGCTCTTCACGGCGGTGGGCGGCATCCTCTTCGGCATGGCCGCGGGCACGGCCTATGCGCTCGTCGGGACGCTGCTGGCCACGGGGCTCATCCACTCCCTGGCGCGCGGGCTGGGCCGCAAGCCCATGCGGCGGCTGACGGGGGACAAGCACCCGCTGTTCCAGCGCGCGGCGCGCGAGCACGGCTTCCAGCTGGGCTTCCTGGCCTGCGTCAACTCGGTGATTCCGGCGGATGTGATGCTGGCGACGGCGTCCGCGTCAGGCGCCCGCTACGTCCCCCTGGCGCTGGGCGCCGTGGTGGGCACCGTCCCCGGGACGCTGCTGACGGCGCTCTTCGGCAGCTCGCTGGGGCAGGGGAAGACGTGGATGACGGCCGTGTCCGCCACCGGCATGGGGGTGAGCCTGCTGCTGGGGCTCGTCCTGGGACGCAAGCTGATGCGGCAGTTGCTCGCGAAGGAGGCGCCCCTCGCGAGTGGCGAGCCCGGGCGCGTGCGCCCAGGCCCGGGGGACGCGCGCCCTACGGGTAGCAGGCGGCCTGGCGCAGCGCCGTGTCTTCCGGCAGCCCCAGCGCGACGTTGAAGTTCTGCACCGCCTGGCCGGCCATGCCCTTCACCAGGTTGTCGAGCGCCGCCATGACGGCCACCGAGCGGCCCTTGGTGGCCACCGCGATGTCGCAGAAGTTGCTGCCGGCCACCGCGGCGATGCGCGGCGTGCCCTCCACGATGCGCACGAACCTGGAGCCCTCGTAGTAGCGGCGGTACTTCTCCATCAGCGACGCCGTCACCACCGCGCCGCCGTGCTCCGGCCACTCGAACTGCACGGTGGCGAAGATGCCGCGCACCATGGGCGCCGAGTGCGGCACGAAGGCCAGCCGGTGCCGCTGCGCGCCGTGGGCCACCAGCATGACCTCCACCTCGGCCTCGTGCTGGTGCTCCAGCGGCTTGTAGGCGCGGAAGTCGTGCGCGCGCGTCGGGTGGTGGGTGCCCTCACCGGGCAGCGAGCCGGAGCCGGACGAGCCCGTGACGCCGGACACCGCGAGCAGCCCCAGTCCCGGCGTGGAGGCGATGGGCAGGAGCGCCAACTGCACCGCCGTGGCGAAGCAGCCCGGGTTGGCGATGCGCTTCGCCGTCTTCACCGCGTCGCGCTTCCACTCGGTGAGGCCGTAGGTGAAGGTGCCCAGCAGCTCGGGGGACGGGTGGGGCCGGCCGTAGGCGCCCGCGTAGCGGCCCGGGTGGTCCAGGCGGAAGTCGGAGGACAGGTCCACCAGCAGCAGGCGCTCGGCGATGCCGACCTCCGCCCACTGCTTCTCCAGGCCCGCGAACTGCCGGGCCAGGTCGCCGTGGCCCAGCGCGCTGAAGACGACGGGCTGCTGGCAGTCCGCCAGCCACTTCCAGTCGGGCTCGCCCTCGAAGCGGCCCTCCACCAGCCCGCGCAGGTGCGGGTGGACCTTGTGGATGGGCTCGCCGGCGTGGTGCCGCGACACCGCGCGGATGCTGCCCACCGCCGGGTGGCCGGAGAGGATGCGCAAGAGCTCGCCGCCGCCGAAGCCGGAGGCACCCAGGATGTAGATGTTGACCTGCGTCATGACTTCCTCCCCGCGCCCAGCTTGGGGGCGAGCTTTTCCAGGATGAGTCCGCCCAGCGCCGCCGCGTCCGCGCGGGCGTTGCGGGCGGGGATGCCCACCACCTGCTCCACGAAGCGCACGCCCACCGCGTTGTCCGTGGCCGGCCCGGCCACCACGTCCACTTCGATGCCGTACGTCTCGCGCATGTGGCGCACGCCGCCGGACGCGCCCACCGGGTCGTTGGCGCACAGCACCCACGCGCCCGCCAGGCTCTTGAGCTCCGGGTCCGCGAGGATGCCCTGCACGCCGTACTCACCCATGATGCCGTCGCCCGTCTCCGCGACGATGACGTCCACGTTCTCCGCCGCCAGCTCGGAGAAGAGCACCCGCGCCACGCGCGCGCCCGTGCGGGGGCCCGTGCAGACGATGCCCGCGTCCGTGAAGTCCATCACCACGTCCGCGCCGGAGTCCTGCATGCTCAGCGTGTCGCGCATCAGCGACACCCCCGTCAGCTTGGCGCCGCCCACGCGGAAGCCCGCCTGCGCCAGCTTGCGCACCATGGCCGCCGCGGCGAACGTCTTGCCCGCGTTCATGCAGGTGCCCACCACGTAGACGACGGGGCACTTCACCGGCGCCGTCGTGCCCTTCAGCGCGCCGGAGGACACGTGCGCCGGCTGCCCGGTGCGCGACATCAGCTCCGGGAACTCCAGCACCTGGCCCAGCACCTCCGCCTCGAAGGGCAGGCCCACGCCGTGGTTGTGCGACGTGCACTTGCCGATGACGCCGCCCATGTTGAGCACGTGCAGCCGCTCGCCCACGGTGACGGACGCCGGCACCACGCCCTCGTAGCCGTGCAGCGCGTTGCGGTGGCCCAGCGCGCCCACGACGATGTCCCCGGCGTGCAGCGTCACCAGGCGCCCGTGCACGTCCTCGAGCTGGTTGTACGCGCTCTTCTCTCCGTGGATGCGCACGGCCACCACCGCGCCCTCCTCGGCCTTCACCTCGGACGCGAGGTGGACCGTCCGGCCCAGGCCGAGGTTGCGGGTGACGCTGCCTACCTTGTCGACGAAAACCTTCATGGCACCCTCACTTCGCGCGATGCGAGAGCATCTGCGCGACGCCGTACAGCTTGGCGAAGCCCGCGGCTTCCGAGCCGTTCCACAACACGTTGGCCTCTCCGTACGTCGCCACCTTCGCGTCCATCAGCGAGTGCGGCGAACGCACGCCCTCCACCACCTGCGTGCGCGGGTGCAGCACCAGCCGCACTTCACCCGTCACGCGCTCCTGCGACGAGGTGAGGAACGCCTCCAGGTCCTTCACCAGCGGGTCGAAGAAGTGGCCCTCGTGCAGCAGCGAGCCGTAGAGGTTGCCCATCGACTCCTTCCAGAAGAGCTGCTTGCCGGAGAGCACCAGCTTCTCCAGCTCGCGGTGCGCGGTGACGAGCAGGTGCGCCGCCGGCGCCTCGAAGCCCACGCGGCCCTTGATGCCCAGAATCGTGTCACCCAGGTGCACGCCCCGGCCGATGCCGTAGGTGCGCCCCAGCGCGTTGAGCGCCTCCACCAGCTTCACGGGGCCCAGCTTCTCGCCGTCCAGCGCCACCGGGACGCCCTTCTCGAAGGACACCGTGAGGGGACGGGGCTTCAAGTCCTGCGGCAGCTCGCCGCCGGGGAAGGCCTCCTCGGGCAGCGCCTTCCAGGAGTCCAGCGTCTCGCTGCCGCCCACGGAGGTGCCCCACATGCCCTCGTTGACGGAGTAGGCGCCCAGCTTCGGCGGCAGGTGGACGCCGCGCTCGGCCAGGTAGGACAGCTCCTGCTGCCGGCTCAGGGCCAGCGTGCGGATGGGCGTGAGCAGCTCCAGCTCCGGCGCCAGCGAGCGGAAGGCCACGTCGAAGCGCACCTGGTCATTGCCCGCGCCCGTGCTGCCGTGCGCCAGCGCCTGGGTGCCCTTCTCGCGCGCCACGCGGACGACTTCCACCGCCTGGCAGGCCCGCTCCGCGGACACGCTCAGGGGGTAGACCTGGCCGCGCAGCACGTTGCCCGCGATGAGGTAGCGCAGGTAGCCCTGGAAGAGCGTCTCGCGCGCGTCCACCGTCACGTGCTCCACCGCGCCCAGCTGCTTGGACAGCGCGGCGATGCGCTCCAACTGCTCGGGCGGGAAGCCGCCGGTGTCCACCGTGACGGTGGTGACGGCGTAGCCCTGCTCGCGCAGGTAGACGGCGCAGAAAGCGGTATCGAGTCCGCCGGAGAAGGCCAGCACCACGTTCTTCTTGTTGCTCATGATTCGCTCCTCACGGGGATGCCGTTCAGTCCGTCCAGACGCGCCCGGCGGCGTCGGCCACCGAGCGGTGCGTCTCATCGAGCCAGGCGCGCGAGGCGGCCAGCTCTTCCCGGGCCTGGGGCAGGCCCAGGTTGCCGGCGCCACCCAGGTGGGTGGCCGTCAGGGCGCCGCGGTCTGGATGGAACGTTCCTTCCACCAGTTCGCGGCCCACCTGCTTGTAGGCGTCACGGAAGGCCTGGCCCTGGGCCACCAGCGCATAGGCGTGGTGCGCCGCGTACAGCGTGTCGTCGCTGGCGCGCGCCGCCGCGTCCGCCTTCACCTGGAGCGCCGGCACCAGCCGGGTGAGCACGTCCAGCAGCTCCTTCGTGGAGCCCAGCGCCGTCAAGGTGGGGGACTTCAGCAGCTGGAAGTCGCGGTGGTAGCTGGAGGGCAGTCCGCCCGCGACGGCCTCCACCTGATGCGCCAGCCCGCGCAGCTCGCGGCAGCGGCCCCGGGCCAGCTCCACCACGTCCGGATTCTTCTTCTGCGGCATGATGGACGAGCCCGTGGTGTACGCGTCCGGCAGCCCGAGGAAGCCGAACTCGTCCATGCTGTAGAGCTGCACATCCCACAGCCACTTCTCCAGCGTGCCCGCCACCGAGCACGCCCAGCCCAGCACCGCGGACTCGTGACGGCCGCGTCCGTTCTGCACGTCGATGGGGCTGCGCTGCACGCGCGAGAAACCGAGCAGCGCGGCCACGTACTCCCGGTCGATGGGCAGCGGCACGCCGAAGCCCGCCGCCGCGCCCAGCGGGCAGCGGTCCAGCCGAGCCCACACGCCGCGCAGGGCCTCCAGCTCCTCCAGGAGCCCCTCCGCGAAGGCCATGCCCCACAGGCCGAAGGTGGACGGCATGGCGCGGCGCAGGTGCGTGTAGCCCGGCAGCGCCACGTCCTGGTGCGCCTGCGCGAAGTCCAGGAAGGCCCCCGCCAGCTCCGCCGCCCGCGCGCCCAGCGTGAGCACCTCCTCGCGCAGCAGCAGGCGCAGGGCCAGTTGCACCTGGTCGTTGCGAGAGCGCCCCAGGTGGATGCGCTTGCCCGGCTCGCCCACGCGCTCCACCAGCGCCGCCTCCAGGGCGGTGTGGCCGTCCTCCTGCTCGGGGCGGATGACGAACGCGCCCGCGCGGGCCTCGTCGTGCAGCGCCTTGAGCGCCGTCACCAGGGCCTCGGCCTCCGCGTCCTTCAGCAGGCCCGCGCGCGCCAGCATCCGCGCGTGCGCGGCCGAGCCGAGCGCGTCATGCGGCGCCAGCGCCAGGTCCACCACCGGGTCGTTGCCCACCGTGAAGCGGTGGATGGCCGCGTCCAGGGGAAGGCCCTTGCCCCACAGCGTGTCAGCCACGAGCCACCTCCTCGAAGTAACCCCGAACCAGTCGCGTGTAGAAGGCGGCGCCGGCTTCCAGCTCCGCCCGGGTGATGAACTCGTCCGCCAGGTGGCTGCGCAGCGTGTCGCCAGGGCCCACCTTCACCGCGGGGATATCCCCCAGGAAGGCCCAGTCCGACGCCGTGCTGGAGCCCACCGGCTGCGCGCCCGACGCGGCCACCGCCGCGCGGACGATGGGCTGCTCCGCTGGTGTCGCCTTCGGCAGGTAGCGCTCCGAATGGACCTTCACCTCGCTCTTCAGCGCGCCCGCCACCTGCCGGGCCACCATCGCGTGCTCCATGCCTGGCGTGGTGCGCAGGTCCACGAAGAACTCACACCGGTCCGGCACCTGGTTGCGCGCCAGGCCCCCCGACACCTGCGTCACCTGCGCCCGGGCCTCGCCCAGGAGCGGGTGGGGCGGAAAGCGCAGCTCGGCCAGCACCGCGATGTCCGTGGCCGCCAGGTGGATGGCGTTGACGGCCTCCGTGGCGTGCGCGTGCGCGACGTGCGCGCTCTTGCCGTGCGCCGTGCAGCGAAGCAACAGCATGCCGCGCTGGGCGGTGCAGGGCTTGAGGCTGGTGGGCTCGCCGACGATGGCGGCGTCCAGCGGGCCCAGCCTTGGCAGCAGCGTCCCCAGTCCCTGGCCTCCCGTCTCTTCCTCCGCGGTGAACGCGAACACGACCTCCGCGCCCATGGGCGCGCCTTCGGCGAGCAGCGCCTTCGCGGCGAGCAGCATCCCCGTCACGCAGCCCTTGGCGTCGTTGCTGCCCAGGCCGTACAGGCGGTCCTCGCGCCACACGGGCGCGTGGGGCTCGTACGTCCACCCGGCGCACGGCTTCACCGTGTCCAGGTGCGAGTTGACGAGCAGCCGGCGCGGCCCGCTCCCCACGGAGAACCACACGTTGTGGCCCTGCCGCTGGACGCGCGCGCCCCAGCCCTCCGCCCACCCGGACACGGTGTCCGCGATGCGGCCCTCGTCACCTGACACGCTGGGGATGGCCACCAGCGCCTGGAGCAGCTCCGCCGCCGTCATCCCACCGACCCCGCGGGCTTCTGGGCGTTCTCCCGGACGACCATGGTGCCGCTGCCCTCGTTGGTGAAGACCTCCTCCAGGAGCGCGTTGGGCTGCACGCCGCTGACCAGGTGCACGCTGCCCACGCCGCCCACGAGCGCGTGGCGGATGGCGTGCGCCTTGGGCTTCATGCCGCCCGCGATGGCGCCGGTGCTCTCCATGGTGCCCAGGTCCGTGAGGTTGGCCAGCGTGACGAGCGACGACGGGTCGCTCACGTTCCTCAGCAGGCCCGGCACCTGGACCAGGAAGAAGAGCTTCTCGGCGGACAGCGCCACCGCCAGCGCCGCGGCCACGGTGTCCGCGTTGGTGTTGTACACGGCGCCGTCAGCGCCACCCGAGAGGGGCGCGATGACGGGCACGTAGTCGGCCGAGCGCAGGTGCTCCACCACGCGGGTGTCCACCTGCTCGATGTCACCCACCAGGCCGTAGTCCACCAGCCTGCCTTCGGTGGCCCCGGCCTCCGTCACCATGACGGGCGGGCGCTTGCGCGCCTTGATGAGGCCCGCGTCCACGCCGCTCAGGCCCACCGCGGGCACGCCCGCCGCCTGGAGGTCCGCCAGCAGGTCCGTGTGCAGCTTGCCCGCGAGCACCATCTTCGCCGCGTCCAGCACGGGCGCGGAGGTGACGCGGCGGCCCGCCACCTTCTCCACCGGCAGGTGGAGGGCGTCACACAGCGTGTCCAGCTCCGGACCGCCGCCGTGCACCACGACGGGGCGGATGGAGAAGGTCCACAGCAGGGCAATCTGCTCGCAGGCGGCGCGGCGCAGCCGCGGGTCGCTCAGCATGGCGCCGCCGAGCTTCACCACGAACGTCTTGCGGCGGAACTGCTGCACGTACTTCGCCGCGTTGCGAAGCGCGGAGTAGGGGTCGGGCGAAAGGGGCACGTGAGACCTCGAAGTCAGGAAAGGAAGTATGCGGAGGGACCGCTCAGCGCGAACGCAGCCAGTGCAGCAGCGCCCGCTGGACGTGGTAGCGGTTGCCGGCCTCGTCCACGACGCGGCTGCTCGGATGGTCCAGGACCTCATCGGCCACCTCCACGTTCCGGCGCACGGGCAGGCAGTGGAGGAAGGCCGCGTCTTTTTGCGCGCGCGACATCGTCAGGCGGGTGGGCATCCAACCGGAGTAGGACGCGAGCAGCGCGTTGACGTCATTGGGCGAAAACGCCGCCGCGGCCGTGGGGCCCCACGACTTGGCGTAGACGGCGCGGCTGCCGGCCAGGGCCTCGTCCTGGTCGTGCGTATAGGTGACGCTGCCGCCCGTGGCCTTGGCATACGCCTCCGCCTCGGCGCGGACGGCCGGGTGCAGGTCGAACCCGGGAGGGTGGGCCACGCGAATCTCACAGCCCGCCGCCGCCGCGCTCAACAGGAAGGAGTTGGGCACGGCCTTCGGCAGCGGCTTGATGTGCGGCGCCCACGTCAGCGTCACCGGCAGCTTCTTCGTGCCGCCGAACGTCTCGCGCAGCGTCAGCAGGTCCGCCAGGCCCTGGCAGGGGTGCTCGCGCGCGGACTCCATGCTCACCACCGGCACGGTGGACCACTTGCGGAACGCGTTGATGACGGGGTCCAGCTCGTCCTCCTCGTCACCGCCACCCTGCGAGAAGGTGCGCACGCCCAGCACGTCCACGAAGCGCGACAGGACGGGCGCGGCCTCCTTGAGGTGCTCGGCCCGGTCCGCGTTCATCACCGCGCCTTCGCGGTGCTCCAGCTTCCAGACGCCAGCGCCCACGTCCAGGATGATGGCGTTGCCACCGCCACGCAGCATGACGGCCTCGAACGAGGTGCGCGTGCGCAGCGACGGGTTGAAGAACACCATCCCCAGCAGCGTGTTGGCGAAGAGCGGGTGCTCCGGGCCCTTCTGCTTCCACGCGGCCGCCTGCGCGAGCACCGCCTCCACGCCCTCGGGCCCCAGATCCTTGATGTGCGTGACGTGCTTCATGGGCCTGTCCTCCCCGGCAGCGGCTGCCTGCATATTCTTGATGAATATGCGTGAAAACGCGTGCATTGCCGCGAAAAGGCGGCGGATATTATGCAGAAAGACGCGCCGCGCAAGCGTATTATTCGCAACAAGCGCATGCATGTTCTTGCATGAATATTCACGGGGATGCATGTTGGTGGGAATGAATCTGGACGAGGCCATCCTGCGGCTCATCGCCGAGCGGGAGATCGGCGATCAGGCCGTGCTGCAGCAGCTTTTGGACGCAGAGGGCCAGGCGCCGAGCCAGTCAACGCTGTCGCGGCGGCTGAAGAAGCTGGGCGTGTTGAAGGTGGGTGGGCGCTATCAGCGCGCGCCGGCCCCGCCCGCGGTGATGCCGGAGCGGCCCCGCGTCACCATCCTGGAGGCGCCGCCCAACCTGCTGGTGATTCGGACGTCGCCGGGGTTCGCGCCGGTGCTCGCGCTGGCGTTGGACAAGGAGCGGGAGCTGCCGGGGCTCGCGGGGACGGTGGCGGGGGACGACACCATCTTCGTCGCGGTGACGGACCCGGCGCTGCTGCGCGACGTTCGCGCGGCGGTGGAGCGGCTGTTGTCGCTGGGGCCGTGAGGGGCGCGCCACGGCCCGACGTCAGCGGGTGAACGCCTCACGCTGTAGGCCTCTGTCGTCTCCCAACCCCTCCGGTCGGGGACATTGTTGCGCCGTGAGGGGTATCTGCCCCAGTTTTCCAAGTTTTCTCGTTGAGAGCGTAGTTTCTGTGGGGGCGGCGGACCCGTCTGGCCTGGAGGTGAATGTGGGCATGTCGGAGCTGACAGAGCTACTGGACCACGCGCGCAAGGGCGAGCAGGGCGCGCGGGATGCGTTGATGGCGGCGGCCTACCAGGAGCTGCGGGACATGGCTCAGCGGGCCGTGTCCGATGCGGACGCGACGCCGTCGCTGCAACCCGCCGTGTTGGTGAAGGAGGCCTGGCTGCGTCTGTTCAGCGCGGGGGCCCCGCTGGAGGCGCGCCGTCACTTCTTCAGCGCCGCGGCGCAGGCCATGCGGCGGGTGATGGTGGACCGGGCGCGGCTGCGCCGGGCGCAGGTCCGCGAGGCCCGGCTGGAGCGGGTGAGCCTGGGGGACGTGGAGGCGGATGTCCCAGCGGGCTTGAGCATGGAGGTGCTGGAGCTGGACCGGGCGCTCTCGGAGCTGGACACGTTCCAGCCGCGGCTCGCGCGCATGCTGGAGCTGCGCTACTTCGTGGGGCTGGACCTGCTGGACACCGCCGCGGTGCTGGGCGTGTCGCCCGTCACCGTGAAGCGCGACTGGGCCTACGTCCGGGAGTGGCTGCTGACGCGGCTGGGCAACTGACGGCCCGCGCGTCCACGCGGGCCGGGTCGTCATGACGGTGCGTCGGGCTCAGCGTTTGACGGCCGCCGCCACCGCGTCCGCGAGCGGCGTCGTGGGCCGCCCGATGAGCCGGCGCAAATCGCCGGAGCTGTCGTTCAGCTCTCCGCGCGCCGCCCCCGCGTCGGAGTTCGCCAGCACCTCGGCGAAGGCCGCGGGGACGCCCACGCCGATGAGCGCGCCGGCATGGTCGGCCTGGGACAAATCCTTGTAGACGACCGTCTTGCCCGCCTGGCGGGACACCTCGGCGGCCAGCTCGGCGGCGGTGAAGGCGGAGTCGCCCGCCAGCTCGTAGACTTTGTCCTCATGGCCCGTGCCCGTGAGCACGGCCACCGCGGCGGCGGCGTAGTCTGCCCGGGTGGCCGCGGCGATGCGCCCCTGGCCCGAGCTGCCGATGAGGGCCCCATGCGCCAGCGCGGGCGCCAGGTTCTCCGTGTAGTTCTCCGTGTACCAGCCGTTGCGCAGGAAGACGAAGGGGAGGCCAGAGCCGCGAATCGCTTCCTCGGTCGCCTTGTGCTCGGTGGCCAGCGCCATGCCGGAGGTGTCCGCGCGCAGGATGCTGGTGTACGCAAGCAGCCGGACGCCCGCCTCCTTCGCGGCGTCCACCACGGCCTGGTGCTGCACCGCGCGCTGACCGACTTCGCTGGACGAAATCAGGAGCATCTTGTCCACACCGGCGAACGCGGGCCCCAGCGTCTCGGGCTTGCTGTAGTCCGCCTGCCGGACCTGGACGCCCCGGGCCGCCAGGTCGGAGGCCTTGCTCGGGTCGCGCACGGCGATGGCGATGTCCTTGGCGGGGACCTTCTCGAGCAGGCCGGCGACGACCAGACGCCCCAGCTTCCCCGTTGCTGCGGTGACAAGAATCATGGGTGCTCTTCTCCTGGCGTGGAGGGTTTCTCCAAACGCGGGAGCAACGTAACGGCGTCGCTAACTTTTCGTAAGTACCTACCTTGGGGTAAGTTACTGGCATGGCTGCGAACAAGCGGACGGGGCGGTTGGCCCGGATGATGGCGAAACAGGCGGTGGAGCGCGGCGACCTCTACGCGCCCGCCTGCCCCTCACGAGGCGTGCTCGACCACGTGACGAGCCGCTGGGGTGTGCTGGTGTTGATTGCGCTGTTGGAGGGCACGCACCGCTTCAGCGAGCTGCGCCGGAAGGTGGCGGGCGTGAGCGAGAAGATGCTGTCGCAGACGCTCCAGGCCTTGGAGCAGGACGGCTTCGTGCTTCGTGAGGTCCACCCGGTGATTCCGCCGCACGTGGACTACAGCCTCACGCCGTTGGGGGAGGAGGTCGCCACGCGCGTGGAGTCGCTCGCGGAGTGGATTGAGGACAGCATGCCCCGCATCGCCGCGGCGCGAGCCCGCTACATCCCGAAGAAGGGATAGGGGCCCGTTGGCCTGACGCCCCCTCCTGGGAGGAGAGGACGTCAGGGCCTCACAAAGTCAGCGCTTGCGGCGGGCCCGGCCCAGCAGCGCCAGCGCCGCCAGCCCCAGGGCCTGGACGCCCGCGCCGCCGCCGCTGCAACCACAGCCGCTGGGCGCGTCGCCCTTGTCCTCCGTCGGAGGAGGCGTGGGCGCGACCTGCAGCGACACGCTCCGCTCCGCCGTCTGGTTCGCAGAGTCCGTCACCCGCACCGTCAGCGGGAAGGTGCCGCTGGCGGTCGGAATCCCGCTCAGCACATAGGCGCCGTCGCGCTGCTGAAGCGTCAGGCCCCCGGGCACGGTGCCGCCGCCCAGGCTCCACGTATACGGCGCCCGGCCGCCCTGGACGGTGAAGCGCGCCTCATACGCGGTGCCTTGGGTCGCGGACGCGAGCGCGTCGCTGGAGATGCTCAGCGTGCCGACCACGTCCACGCTGTACGTGCGCGCCGCCACACCGCCGCGCGCGTCGCGAACCCGGACGGTGACGGCGGTGCTGCCGGACTGCGCGGGCGTGCCGGTGAAGGTGCCCGTCGTGGGAGTGAACGTCAGGCCCGAGGGCAGCGTGCCCTCCAGCTCGAACGTCAGGGTTCCCGAGCCGCGCGTGCTGAGCGCCACGTTGGCGGCCGTGCCCAGCCGGAACGGGGGCAGCGTCTCCGTGAGGAGTTCGGGCAGCGGCCAGGGGCGGCGCGCGGCCACCAGCAGGCGGCGCTGGCTCACCGCGACCACCGACGTCTCGCCCGAGGCGAAGGCCGTGGACGCATAGTTGCCGCCCGCGCCCGTCGGGTGCGCCGTCCACACCTTGCCATCCGCCGACACCTGCAGCTCGAACGAGGGCAGTACTTCCACGGCCTGCGGGTCGACGGCCGTCCAGCTGACGACGAAGCTCTGGTCCACGAACGTCATGAGCGGGGTGGGCGACGGCGCGTCAGCGGGAAGCTGGAGGGTCTCCACGCGCGTCCAGGTGCTCCCGAGGTCCTCGGAGAGGAAGAAGCCGCTCGCCGGCTCCTCCGCCTGGGGCGCCAGGGGCGGCGGAGGCGCCTGGTGGGGCCGGGCGAAGGCGAGGAAGCGGCCATTGCCGGCGGCGAGCTGGGCGATGGTGAGCCCGGTCAGCGTGGGGGGCTGGAACACCTCCCAGGCCGCGCCAGCGCCCTGGGGCCGCACGAGGACAGGGAGCTGGGAGGGCGCGCCCGCCATCGGGTGGGCCACGGCGAGGAAGCTGTTCTGGCCGGGTACCAGCGTCACGACGTCATAGGCGCGGTCGATGCTCTCATCGGTCCAGCTCACGCCGTCCGTGGAGCTGGCGATGAGGCCCGCGGTGCCCACCGCGACCATCCGGTTTCCGCTGAGCGCGAGCTCCAGGAAGCGCCGGCCCTCTGCCTCACCCTCGGGCGCCGGGTCCTGGTAGGCGGGGGCCCAGGTAAATGCGTTGTCGGACGAGACGACGATGCGCCCGTTCGACAGGCCGAACCACTTGCGCTGGGAGTAGACCAGCCGCTCCAGCGGGAGGGGCGACGTCGTCCCCTCGGATACGGGAACGAAGCCCGTCCACTGGCGCCCGTCTGCGGAACGCAGCAGCTCCGTGTTGCCCGTGGCGGCCGCCAGGAACGTCCCGTTGCCGTGCCAGGCGTGCGTCACGGACGGCGTCACCAAGATGCCGGTGGCGACGCCTGCTTGCCAATCGTCGAAGGTGGTGACGGGGGCCACGTTGACGTGGAGCAGGCGCTCCAGTCGCCCCGAGAAGTCCGTGGGCTGGTAGGGCGGAGCCTGCTCCCCTCCGTCCGGAGGCGTCACCTCGCGGAACCCGCTCTGGTACCGCACCCGGTAGGCCCCCTGGGCTACCGCGGGCACGGGGAGCGTGAGCTGCGCGGCCGCCTGGACCTCCTGGTCCGTCGTGGTCACGTCTTCCGACACCAGGCAGTGCCAGGTGGAGCCGTCGACCGGCCAGGCGGCCCGGGCCTCGGCGGAGAGCTCCGAGGCGCCCGGCCGCGCGGCGGTGGCCGCCGCGCCTGCGTGGGTGTAGCTGCCGCCCGGCGCTTGCCAGCCCTCGGGCAGGGCGATGCAGGCCACCAACTGGCCGGTGCGCGCGGAGGACTCCCCGGGCCCGAAGGAGACCTGGAGGCTCAGCGGGACGGAGGTGCCGCTGCGGACGGTGCCTTCGTGGCTGACGAAGGCCTCGGACTGGCAGCCGGAGACGAGCCACCACAGCGAAGCCCCCAGCAGGGCTTGCAGGGAATGGTTGCGATTGAGCAAGGAGGACATCCTGTCGCGATGCGAGAGGAGGCCTGTCTACGGTTTCGCATTCCCCTGAGTCAAATCAGCGCGGGCGTCTCGCGCGCCCCGCCGCCGAGCAGGTGGCGGCCCGGGTGCAAGGCGCTGCGCGCTTCCCGGCCTTCACGGTTTGTCGAGCAGCTCCAGGGCGGCGGTGGTCAGCGTGGTGACGCCCGTGCGCAGCGTGCGCTCGCGGTCCGGCGCGAAGAGGGGCGAGTGCATCGAGGGCAACGCTGTCCCCGCGGCCTTCGCCTGGGCGTATCGCCGCGGCTCGGTGGAGCCGAGCCAGAGCATGACCGCGGGAACGCCCGCTCGGCCGTACTCGGAGAAGTCCTCGCCGCCCATGACGGGGGGCGCCTCCTGGAGGTTCTTCTCACCCAGGACGCGGGACACCGCGCCCACCAGCCGCCGCGTGAGCGCGGGGTCGTTGAAGGTGGAGGGCGTGCCCTCGGTGATGGCGACGTCGGGTGGGCGGGGTGCGCCTGAGGCCATGGCCTCCGCCTTGACGATGCGCTCGATGCCGTCCAGCAGGGCCTTGCGGACCTCGGGCTTGTACGAGCGCACCGTGAGGTGGAGCTTCACGTCATCGGGGATGATGTTGTGCTTGGTGCCGCCATGAATGGCGCCGACCGTCACCACCGCGGGCTCCAGCGGGTTCTTCTCGCGGCTGACGAGCGTCTGGAGTGACAGCACGACGCGCGCCGCCATCACCACCGGGTCCACGGTGGTGTGGGGATAGGCGCCATGGCCTCCCTTGCCATGCAGGGTGATTTCAACGGAGTCCACGCTGGCCATGGCATAGCCGGGGGTGAACTCCACCGTGCCCGCCGCGGCGGTGTTGACGTGGAGCGCCACCGCGAAGTCCGGCTTGGGGAAGCGCTTGTAGAGGCCGTCCTGGAGCATCCGCCGAGCGCCCGCGCCCACCTCTTCCGCGGGCTGGCCCACCAGCATCAGCGTGCCTCGCCACCGGTCCCTCGCGCGGGCCAGCAGCGTGGCCGTCCCCAGCAGCGACGTCATGTGCACGTCATGGCCACACGCGTGCATGACGGAGGTCGTCGTTCCCGCGGCGTCCTTCACCGTCTGCTTGCTCGCGTAGGGCAGGCCCGTCTTCTCCTGGACGGGCAGCGCGTCCAGGTCCGCGCGGAGCATCACCGTGGGCCCCGGTCCGTTGCGCAGCAGGGCCACGATGCCGTGCCCGCCCACCTTGGGTGTCACCTCGAAGCCGAGCTTGCGCAGGCGCTCGGCCAGCTTCGCCGCCGTCCTGGCTTCCTGGTTGGACAGCTCCGGCGTCTGGTGCAGGTCGCGGTAGAGCGCGTCCAGGGTGGGGTAGAGCGCGTCGAGCCCACCCAGCACGGGCGGTGTCTCCGCGGCGCGCACGAGGCCACCGGGCGCGGCCAGTGAGAGGAGCAGCAGGGGGAGCAGGTGGGAGGTCTTCACGGGGGCCACTACAGCACACCTGACGTTCCGGAAGGGGACAGGCCCGCGGGGCCCGTTGCCCATGGATGTGTGGGATTGACGGCAAGGAGGCAGAGCGCGTCTGCTTCACGCATGCCCGAATCTGGTTCTCCCGCGGCGGCCGCGCTGCCCGGGGCGCGTCCGGTGGATGCCTCCGAGCGAGTCGTCTTGCTGGACGCCTTGCGTGGCTTCGCGCTGTGGGGCGTCTTCGTGTCCAACAGCCTCATGTGGCTGAGTGGCCGGGCCTTCATGCCCAGGGAGGCCGCGTCCGCGCTGTACGTCCCGCTGCTGGAGCAGGTGGTCGGCTCCGTCTACCAGCTCTTCGTGACGCAGAAGTTCATCTCCATCTTCTCGTTCCTCTTCGGCCTGGGCTTCTCCATCCAGCTCGCCCGCGCGGAGGCTCGGGGCGTCTCCGCCGTGCCGCTCTTCCGCCGGCGGCTGCTGGTGCTCTTCGGCATCGGCCTGGCGCACGCGCTGCTGTTGTGGACGGGCGACATCCTCCACACCTACGCGATGGTGGGCTTCCTGCTGCTGGCCTTCCGCGCCCGCGCCAACCGCACGGTGCTGTTCTGGGCGCTGGGGCTCGTCACGGTGATGCCGTTCCTGGTCCCCGCCGCCATTCGCTACACGCCCATCCTGCTGCACGGCGCGGAGGCCGCGGCCGAGGCGGCGAAGGCCAGCCAGGCCCGGGACATGGCCTTGAAGGCCGACACCCTGCTGGCGCTGTCGAGCGAGTCGTTCTGGACGGCGCAGGCGGGCAACGCGCGCTTCTTCCTGGAGAACATGGGCGGCGGCTTCCGGCGCGTGCTCTGGATGAGCCTCATCCTGGGCCGCTTCCTGCTGGGGTTGCTGGCGGGGCGTCTGTTCCTGTTGCAGGACGTGGAGCGTCACCGCGCGCTGCTGCGCCGGATCCTGGGGTGGGGCCTGGCCGTGGGCCTGGTCATCAATGGCAGCGGGCTGGTGCTCTACCGCCTGCGCAAGGCCGGCGTGCTGGAGTGGGACCCGCAGGGGCCCTGGATGATGCTCCTCAACAGCTTGCAGGAGCCGGGCTACATCGCCATGGGCGCGGCCTACGTGGCGGCCTTCGCGCTGCTCTTCCAGCGGGGGCGCTGGCGCCGCTGGCTGGGGGTCCTGACGCCGGTGGGCCACATGGCGCTGACGAACTACCTGATGCAGTCCGCGGTGAGCATCTGGATTTATGACGGCTGGGGTCTGGGCTTCATCGGCAAGCTGCCCCCGTCGCGCATCGTGGTCATCTGCTGCGTCATCTTCGCCGCGCAGGTGGTGCTCAGCCACCTGTGGCTGGCGCGCTTCCGCTTCGGGCCCGCGGAGTGGCTGTGGCGCTCGCTCACGTATGGGAAGGCCCAGCCCATGCGCCGTCCCGCCGGGGACGGTGACGCCTCCGGGGTCGCGGCCTCCTGACGTGACGCGCGGTGGGGCCGCTCAGAGCGATTCCAGGAACGTGAGCAGCGCTTGCCGGTCCACGAGCGGCAGGCGCGTGTAGCGCTCCTGGGCGGGCGCGGCCTCGCCGCCATGCCACAGCACGGCCTCCTCCAGGTTGCGCGCGCGCCCGTCGTGCAGGAAGCGGGTGTGGCCATTCACGACCTTCACCAACCCGATGCCCCACAGCGGCGGCGTTCGCCACTCGGTGCCGGAGGCGAGCCCGTCCGGACGCCCGTCCGCCAGCCCTTCGCCCAGGTCGTGCAGCAGCAGGTCCGTGTACGGGTAGATTTTCTGGTGCGACAGCTCCGGGAAGCCGGGCACCTCCGCCGTCTCGAAGGGCGTGGCGAGGTGGCAGCCGCCGCACCCGATGGCCTCGAACACCGCCTTGCCGCGGAGCGTGGCGGGCGCGCTCCAGTCGCGCCGCTTCGGAGGGGCCACCAGCCGCGCATAGAAGAGGAGGGAGTCCAAATCCTTGGGGCTCACCTCGGGCGCGTCGGCGGCGTCCCGCGTGTCGTGTCCTTGCTCACGGGGATACAGCGTCGTGGTCAGCCCCATGTCCGCGACCAGCGCGTGCGCGACCTGTTGACGGAGCGTGGGCTGGTTGGCCTTCCACCCGAAGCGGCCCAGCCGCGTCTGGCCTTCCTCCACGTCCATCACCCGGTTCGCCCGTCCGGAGACGCCGTCCTGGTTCCGGTCCTCCGGGTCCTCGTGGGCCAGCAGCGCCGCTTCGGGAACCGCCTCCAGCAGCCCCAGCCCGAAGTTCACCGGCGCGACGCGCGGCGAGAAGCGGACCCCGGCCTCGAGCGGTCCCTTCGTCAGGGCGGCGAAGGTGTAGCGCGGCCGGAGCAGCGTGTAGGACTCCCCCGAGGAGAACCTGCCGGACACCTCGTCATAGCGGACCTCGACGGTGCCCTCCGCGCCCGCTCCCTCCAGGTGCCGCACGTCGAGCTGGACGCCGTAGCGGGGATGGGGCCCGTGGCCCTCCGGTCCCGTGAGCTGGAACGCCAGCGAGACGGGCGTCTCCTGGGGGGACGCGGGCGGCTGGCCGCGTCCGTCCTTCACGTGGCACGTCATGCACGAGGCGGCGTTGAACAGCGGCCCCACCAGGACGGGTCCCTCCACGTCGGTCCAGTCGCGGTCGAAGATGCGCTTGCCGGCGTGGAACCCGGGCCAGCGGGCGCGCGCCAGGTTCATGGGCGAGCGCCCGAAGGCGTTCCGTCCCGGGTCCGGCACGGTGGTCGCTCCGCCGGACAGCTCCTCCCCGGGCTCCAGTCTGGCCGCGAGCTCCCCCAGCTCGAGCGGCGGTGGCAGCCGGTTCGTGTTCGCCCACAGGGCGACGAGCACGACGACTCCGACACAGATGCCCAGGAGGTACAGCCGCCCTTTCATCGAAGAGACTCCAGAAGACCCGGGATGGAACGGACCACACGAAGGGCCCCGGGCAGGACGGCTTCCCTGCCCGGGGAGCTGCCCGTGTATGGCACGGGCAAAGCAGCCTACTTGCTGCCCGCGACGATCGTCTCGCCGAGGATGGTGAACTCCTTCGCGGCGGCGTTCACGTCAATCCCCGTGAAGAGGTTGTACGGGTAGTGGCCGTTCTCAATCTCCTCGATGAACTCCACCTCGTCACCGCTGATGGTGGTGCCGTCCGCGAGCTGGACCTTGAATTCGCGGTCATCCGCGCGCAGCCGCCACCCGCAGGCGCCCACGTTGGACGGCTCCGCCATCTGCGCCACGCCGTTCTTCCAGATGATGATGTCAATCTGGAAGAAGTCCGCGTGCGCGACGAGGTAACGGATGAAGTCCCACCAGTTGTAGAAGATGATCATCTGCGCGGCGGGGTTCGTCGTCGAGCCCTGCAGATGGCCGTCACGGTAGACGTTCATCCGGTAGTTCGAGCCGCCCGGCGCGCCGGTGAAGTTCGGCGTCACCTGCACCGAGCCCGGCTCGCGGCCCGCGCTGACCTGCAGGGTGCTGACCACCTGGTCCCCGGAGCGCGCGGCCAGGTGCAGGCCCCCGCGGTTGCCGCCGAAGTTGATGCCCGTCGTCTGCGACCACGACGACGCCCGCTGGAAGCGGCTGGCCACGCCGTCCGACTTCACGTTCTCCAGCCCGGAGACGCTGATGCCCGCCTCCGTCGCCTTCAGCTCCGCCGCGCCCGTCGGGCAGTGGGTGACGCCGTCGAAGCGCGTCACGCAGCCGCTCTTCGCGTCGGACTCGGCGGCGGCCATGCTCGCGGAGTCCTCTGCCTCGCCTCCCTGACATCCGGCTGCGACGCTCAGCATCGCGACTGCCAGCAGGCGGCTCGTCATCTTCATCTCCATGATGTCCTACCTCGGTGCGTTGTGGATGGGGTGTTGCCCCCCCGCTGCAATGCACCGTTCACGCCACTCCCAAAGCGGCGTGCCCTCCCTCTGTGCCAGAGGGGCGACGCGCGCCGAGGTGTGGCGCGGCCCGTTACAAACAGGCGTTGGCTGTACCCAGCGCCGTTACAAGCCTGAGCGCCGGGCTTACTCCGCCGCTGCGAGCCGCGCGTGCGCCTGCGCCGTCAGCTCGAAGGAGCGCAGCCGCGCGGCGTGGTCGTAGACCATTCCCGTCACCATCAGCTCGTCGACCCCCGTGAGGCGGATGAAGGACGCCAGGCCTTGCTGGACGGTGTCGGGCGCGCCGATGACGGAGTACTTCAGCGCATGGTCCGCGCTCGCGCGGTCCGCTGGAGAGGCCACCGCGTCGATGTCATCCACCGGGGGCGGGAGCTGACCGGGTGTGCCGCGGCGCAGGCGGACGAACTGCTGCTGCACGGAGGTGAAGAGGCGCTGTGCCTCCGCGTCCGTCTCCGCCGCGAAGACATTCACGCACGCCATGGCATACGGCCGCGCGAGCGACTCGGACGGCTTGAAGCGCTCCCGGTAGATGTCCAGGGCCTGCAGCAGGGCATCCGGCGCGAAGTGGGAGGCGAAGGCGAACGGCATGCCCAGCATCGCCGCGAGCTGCGCGCTGAACAGGCTGGAGCCGAGCAGCCAGATGGGCACCCGCAGGCCCGCGCCCGGCACCGCCTGGATGAGCTGGCCCGGCTCGGTGGGCTCGAAGAAGGACTTCAGCTCCACGACGTCCTGGGGGAACGTGTCCGCGCTCGCCGCCAGGTCCCGCCGCAGGGCGCGCGCCGTCAGCATGTCCGTGCCCGGCGCCCGGCCGAGCCCCAGGTCGATGCGCCCCGGGTAGAGCGTCTCCAGCGTGCCGAACTGCTCCGCGATGACCAGCGGCGCGTGATTCGGCAGCATGACGCCGCCCGAGCCCACCCGGATGCGCTTCGTCCCCCCGGCCACGTAGCCGATGACCACGGACGTCGCCGCGCTGGCGATGCCCGTCATGTTGTGGTGCTCGGCCAGCCAGAAGCGCTTGAAGCCCCAGTCCTCCGCGTGCCGCGCCAGGTCGAGCGTGTTCCGGAGCGCGTCGGCCGCGGTGGAGCCCTGCGTGACGGGCGAGAGGTCGAGGACGGAGAAAGGAATCATGAGGCCCCTCCTAACGCCGTCCCTGGGGCCTCCGCTTGCCCATGAACAGGGTATGCCGCGTCCCCTGGGTGCCATGGGCCGCCGGGCGCAGCACCTGGACGGTGAAGCCCGCCTGCTCCATGCGGCGCTCGAAGGCAGGGGAGGGCCCGGCGCTCCACACGCCCAGGACGCCCCCTGGCCGCAGCGCCTGGACGGCGTGTGCCAGCCCCACGCGCCCGTAGAGGCCGTGGTTGTCGGGGTGGGTGAGGGCGGTGGGGCCGTTGTCCACGTCCAGCAGGATGGCGTCATACGCGCCGGACTGACGGGCCATGTGCTTGCCCACGTCGAGCTCCACCACGGTGACGCGCGCGTCCTCCAGGGGCGCCCCGGCCAGCGGCGCGAGCAGCCCCCGGTTCCACGTCACCACCACGGGGAGCAGCTCCGCCACCGTGACGCGCGCGTCGGGGCCCAGCCGGTCCAACACGGCCCGGGCGGTGTAGCCAAAGCCCAGCCCGCCCACGAGCACCCGGACGCCGCTTCGGCCCGCCAGCCCCTCGCAGCCCGCGTCCGCCAGCGCCTCCTCGGAGCCGTGCTGCCGGCTGGACATCAGCGTCTGTCCCCGCACGCGGAAGACGTACTCGTCTCCGCGCCGGACCAGGGTGACTTCCCCCACGTCCGGGACCTCTGCGCGCTCCAGCGTCTCCCAGGGCTTCATGGCCGGGCTCTTCGCGCGGAGGCGGCCCGGCGTCAAGCCATGACGCCGGGCCCCGGCACACCTCCGTGGCCGCCCGGGCTCAGGCCGAGCGCTTCACGTTCTTCGCGGTGTCCACCAGCACCTTGGCGAAGGTGAGCCCGTCCGGCCCCACATCCGCCTGGATGTGGTCGCCCGGGACGAACTCGCCGCCGAGGACCTTGAGGGCCAGCGGGTCCAGCAGGTTCTTCTGCACCGCGCGCTTCAGGGGCCGCGCGCCGTACGTCGGGTCGTAGCCGCGCTCGGCGAGCAGCTCCCGCGCCTTCTCCGTCAGCTCCAGCGTGAGCCGCTTGTCGGCCAGCAGCTTGGACAGCCGCGCCAGCTGCAGGTCCACGATGCGGTAGATGTCCTTCTTGCGCAGCGGCTCGAAGAGGACGACCTCGTCCACGCGGTTGAGGAACTCCGGCCGGAAGTGCGCGCGCAGCGCGTCCATCACCTCGTTGCGCGTGCGCTCGTCCAACTCCTCCTTGCCCGCCATGCCGACCTGGATGTCCTGCGAGCCGATGTTGGACGTCAGGATGAGCACCGTGTTCTTGAAGTCCACCGTGCGGCCCTGGCTGTCCGTCAGCCGGCCTTCGTCCAGAATCTGGAGCAGCACGTTGAAGACGTCGTGGTGCGCCTTCTCGATTTCGTCGAAGAGGACCACCGTGTACGGCCGCCGGCGCACCGCCTCGGTGAGCTGGCCGCCTTCCTCGTAGCCGACGTACCCCGGCGGCGCGCCCACCAGCCGGGCCACGGCGTGCTTCTCCATGTACTCGGACATGTCGATGCGGACCATGGCCGAGTCGTCATCGAAGAGGAACTCCGCCAGCGCCTTGGCCGTCTCCGTCTTGCCCACGCCCGTGGGGCCCAGGAAGATGAACGAGCCGATGGGGCGGTTGGGGTCCTGCAGTCCGCTGCGCGCGCGGCGCACGGCGTTGGACACCGCTTCAATGGCGCTGCGCTGGCCAATCACCCGCTTCGCCAGCCGGTCCTCCATGTGGACCAGCTTCTGGACCTCGCCCTCCATCAGCCGCGAGACGGGGATGCCCGTCCACTTGGCCACCACCTGGGCGATGTCCTCCGCGTCGACCTCTTCCTTGAGGAACTTCTGGTTCTTCTGCAGCTCGGCCAGCTTCTCGTTCTGCGCCTTCAGCTCCTTGTCGAGCGAGGGGATGACGCCGAACTTCAGCTCCGCCGCGCGGTTCAGGTCCCCCTGACGCTCGGCCGCGGCCTGGTCGTTCTTCGCCTTCTCCTGCTTCTCCTTCAGGGTGCGGATGGCGCCAATGGACGCCTTCTCCGCGTCCCAGTGCACCTTGAGCGCGTTGAACTTCTCGCTCATGTTGGCCAGCTCCTTCTCAATCTGGCCCAGGCGCTCCTGCGAGTGCGGGTCCGTCTCCTTGCGCAGGCCCTCCCGCTCAATCTGGAGCTGCGTCATCTTCCGGCGCACGTCGTCCAGCTCCGTGGGCATGGAGTCGATTTCGATGCGCAGGCGGCTGGAGGCCTCGTCGACCAGGTCAATGGCCTTGTCCGGCAGGAACCGGTCCGCGATGTAGCGGTGGCTCAGCGTGGCGGCGGCCACCAGGGCGTTGTCCTGGATGCGCACGCCGTGGTGCACCTCGTAGCGCTCCTTCAGGCCGCGGAGGATGCTGATGGTGTCATGCACGCTCGGCTCGCCCACCATGACGGGCTGGAAGCGCCGCTCCAGCGCCGCGTCCTTCTCGATGTGCTTGCGGTACTCGTCCAGCGTGGTGGCGCCGATGCAGTGCAGCTCGCCGCGGGCCAGCGCCGGCTTGAGCATGTTGCCCGCGTCCATGGCCCCCTCGGCCTTGCCCGCGCCCACCAGCGTGTGGAGCTCGTCGATGAAGAGGATGACCTCGCCCGCGGCGTCGGCAATCTCCTTGAGGACGGCCTTGAGGCGCTCCTCGAACTCGCCGCGGTACTTCGCGCCGGCCACCATGGCGCCCAGGTCCAGGGACACCAGGCGCTTGTTCTTCAGGCCCTCCGGCACGTCGCCGTCGACGATGCGCCGCGCCAGCCCCTCCGCGATGGCCGTCTTGCCCACGCCGGGCTCGCCGATGAGCACCGGGTTGTTCTTGGTGCGCCGGCTCAGCACCTGGATGCACCGGCGAATCTCCTCGTCACGGCCGATGACGGGGTCCAGCTTGCCGGAGCGCGCCGCCTCCGTGAGGTCGCGGCCGTACTTCTCCAGCGCCTGGTAGGTCGCCTCTGCGTCCTGGCTCGTCACGCGCCCGGAGCCGCGGACGTCCTTGAGGCCGGACAGCACGCGCTCCCTCGTGACGCCCGAGGACTTCATCACCTCACCCACCGCGCCCTTGTCGTGGGTGAGCGCCAGGAGCAGGTGCTCCGAGGAGATGAACTCGTCCTTGAGGGACTTGGCCTCGTCCTCGGCCTTGTCGAAGGTCTTGAGCAGCCGCTGGCCGAGCATCGCGCTCTCGCCACCCTGCATGCGGGGCAGCTTCTGGAGCGCTTCGCCGAGCCGCGCGGCGAACAGCTTCACGTCCGCCCCAATCTTCCGGAGCAGGGGGTCGACGATGCCGTCCTTCTGGCCAAGCAACGCCGCGGCCAGGTGCTCGGGCTCGTACTGGGGATTGTCCGCCCGACGGGCCAGGCTCTGACCCTCGTGGATCGCCTCCTGCGCCTTCACTGTGTACTTGTCGAGTCGCATGCCTCCAACGTAAGAGTCGGACACCCCTTGGCAAGCAGCGCACGCGGCGCGACGATTTTGCTTGCCCTGAATTTGTTTGACCTCCTGGAAACCACCTGCTTTTCAAGGTGCGGGAGTTGCCAGCGGGTATGATGCCGGGTATAGGCGGCGCCCAATCCCCTGGGGGGCTGACACTGCAAGCGCACGGCGGATATCTCCTGAGAATCGAAAGCTTCGGCGGCCTGGAGCTGCTCCGGCTGGCGCGTGAGGCGCTGGCGTTGGACGGCGCGATGGGCGCGACGGGGCTGAAGGTGTCCGTCAACCGGCGCCGCAAGGTGGTCCGTCTGGCGTACGTGGCGCCCTTCACGGTGGGGCGGCAGGGCGCGCACTGGTATGCGGCCCACCATGCGCTCCCCCGGCTGCTGTCCCGGGCGGCGAACGCCGCGGTCCAGGCCTACGTCTACGATCCGGACGAAGGCGAGCAGGTCATCGCGTACGGCAACGGCCGGCGCGTGGGCGGTGAGCGGGTCGTCTACGAGGACGTGGAGCTCCCGGTGCCGCTGGACCAGATGGACGACGCGGCCTTCAAGCACATGCAGGAGCGCTGGCCGGTGGGACACCTGGCCTACGTGTTCGGCCTGACGCGCAAGGAGCTGCTGCGGCTGCCGCGCGTGGCGCCGAGCCACGAGCTGTCGCTGGAGGACCGCGACGCCGAGGGCGCCGCCATCCTGGAGGCCCTGCTGCCGACCAGCCAGGTGACGCTGCCGGAGTCCGACGCCCTCTAAAGGAGGGCTACTCCTCCTGCGGCCCGTCCTGCACGGCCACGGCCTCGCGGACGCCCTGGCTGCGGAAGTACTGCCCCAGGAACGCGAAGGTGCCCGCCACCACCACGGTGCCGAAGATGGCGCTCCCCGCGCCCATCGCGCTCAGGATTTCGCGAGAGGCCTCGACGGTGATGTCCGGTGGGAACTCGGGCATCTTGCTCATCGGCTCCGCCAGCGCCGCGAACAGGCGCTGCTTGGCCACGGACATCTGCGCGCCGTCGATGGTGCGCAGCCCGGCGGCGATGATGGCCGCGCGGCTCAGGACCCGGCGCATGGCGTCGCGGGGCAGGTGCTCCGGATTCAGCATGCGCGCCGCGGACACGCTGACGAAGGCGCAGGCCACGGCCAGCAGGCCCAACAGCACCGCGCGGGGCTCCCGCATGGGCTCCAGCGCCGCGTAGTAGACCTCGAGCGTCTTCGCGTCGAGCGCCGGGGCGCCGGGAATCCGAGGCAGCTCCTGCTCCATCCGGAGCGAGCGCGCTTCGTAGAAGTTCACCATCTCGACGGCTTCCATCAGCGCCGCCCAGCCGGTGAGGATGGAGAGCACCAGGCCCACGATGGCGGCGAAGCGGATGCCGCCGGGCAGGCCCTTCCTTCCAGAGTGCTTCACCGCTTGGTCGCCTCCACGTAACGCAGGCGGAGGTCCGCGAGCAGCCCGTCGAAGAGCTTCTCTTCCTCGGCCGTGAGGTTGCCCCGCGTCTTCACGCGCAGCATGGACAAGAGGTCCAGGTTCTGCCGGGCCAGCGGCAGGTCCTTCGCCGTCTGACCCGTTTCAGGATTGGGTGCACCTCCCAGGTGGATGAGCACCGCGGTGCCCAGCCCCACGATGAAGGTGCTGAAGGAGATAGACTCCTCGGACGCGGAGCGCGCTTCCCCCCGCATCACGAAGGTCTCGCCGCGCTTCCCGTCCTCGGCGCTCATGCGGAGACCGGCCCCTCGTCGTCGGGGGTCTCGTTCGAAGTGGTGTCGGCGGCGGCGTCGCCCTCCGCCTCGTCGCTTTCAGCCTCGTCGTCGCCCGCACCGGCCTCGGCGGCGTCGCCATCCGTCGACTCCGCGGCGGCGGAGGTCTCGGCCTCGTCGCTGTCGTCGGACGTATCGTCGTCCTCGTCTTCGTCCTCGTCGTCGAAGTCATCCTCTTCGTCGTCGAAGTCGTCGGCGTCGTCGGCGTCGTCGTCGAGCATGTGCGTCTCCACGGGGACGGACTTCTCCGCCACGTCGGGCAGGCCCTGGAGATGGCGCTCGTACTCCGCCTCGCCGAGCTGGCCAGAGCGCACGTACCGCTCCGCGGTGCGCTTATCGAGGTACTTCGGGTCCGCCGAATCCGCCATGGTTCAAATCCTCAGAATTGCTTGGAAAACAGCGCGGCACCTTATAGCAGGGTGGCCATCTGTCAACGCCGCCGTCCCGCCTTCCAGAGCCGATGAACGCACCGTCCCGCCCGCACCTTCCCCGCGGTCTTTACCTGCTGTGTGACGACTCCGTCCTGCCGGAGGTTTCACTGGTGGACAAGGCGGCTCGCCTGGTGGCCGGAGGGGCCCGGGTGGTGCAACTGCGCATGAAGCGCACCCCGGCCCGTGAAGCGCTGGCCGCCGCGCGGCGGGTGGTGGCGCTGTGCCGCCGGGGAGGCGCGCTGTGCCTGGTGAACGACCGGGTGGACCTGGCGCTGCTGTCGGACGCGGACGGCGTCCACGTGGGGGATGAAGACGTGCCCGCCCAGGATGCGCGCGCGCTGCTGGGGCCTGGCCGTCTGGTGGGCGTCACGGTGCGAGACGTGGCGGGCGCGCGGGCGGCGCAGGCGGCGGGGGCGGACTACGTGGGCCTGGGGCCCCTCTTCCCCACGTCGACGAAGCAGGTGCCCGCGCCGGTGCTGGGCCTGGCGGCCTTCGCGGCCGTGGTGCGGGACAGCCCGCTGCCCGTGGTGGGCATTGGTGGGGTAGGGCTGGCGAACATCACGAGCGTGGCGGCGGCCGGGGCGCACTGCGCGGCCGTGCTGTCCGACGCGCTGCTCGCCGCGGATATCACCGAGCGTGTGAGGCGGCTGGTGGTCGCGTTTGAACAGGGGGGCTCCGGGGCATAGCCTCGAAGCCAGGAGCTTCCATGAACAACCATCCGCGTCACCACGGGCCGGCGCCGCGCCGCCCCAACATCGGCATCACCCCGGACTGGAGTCCCGCTGGAGAGCAGCCCTTTGCCCGCTACGAGCTGAAGGTGCCGTACGCGGACGCCGTCCTGCGCGCGGGGGGGCTGCCCTTCGTGTTGCCGTACTCGGACGAGCCGGCCTGCGTGGAGTCCTACCTGGATCGCATCTCCGGGGTGCTCGTCACGGGCGGCGCGTTCGACATCCCTCCGTCGGCGTACGGCGAGGATGCGCGCGAGGGTCTGGGGGCGCTGAAGGAAGGGCGCACCGCCTTCGAGGCGGCGCTCATGCGCGGCGCGCTCAAGCGCAACATGCCCGTGCTGGGCATCTGTGGCGGCATGCAGCTGCTCAACGTCATCCTGGGCGGCACGCTGTACCAGGACATCGGCCGTGAGGTGGAGGGGGCTCGCGAGCACGAGCAGAAGCAGGACCGCGCCCACCCGCAGCACCCGGTGGACGTGAAGAGCGGCACGTTGCTGGCGGAGGCGGTGGGGCATGGCCAGCTGATGGTCAACTCCACCCACCACCAGTCGGTGCGCGGCGTGGGCAAGGACGTGACGATTACCGCGGCGGCGCCCGATGGCGTGGTGGAGGCCATCGAGTCGTCCGTGCACACCTTCGCCGTGGGCGTGCAGTGGCACCCTGAATACATGTCCACGTCCATTCCCGTGCACGTGGGGCTCTACAAGGCGTTCGTGCAGAAGGCGCGCGAGCACCGCCGGTGAGCGCTCGCGTCCTCCTGCTGGCCGGGCTGGAGCCCACGGGACGGGCGGGGTTGCTGGCGGACGTCGCCGCGGTGCGCGCGCTGCGGGGGCAGCCGGTGGCGGTGCCCACCGCGCAGACGGCGCAGGGGGTCCGCACCTTCACCTGGACGGCTGCTCCGCCGCGCGTGCTGTCCGCGCAGGTGGCCGCCGCGCGCGAGCTGGGGCCGGTGCACGCGGTGAAGTGCGGCATGGTGCCCGCTCGCGCGCAGCTCGTGGCCGCGCAGCGGGCCTTGGAGGACACGGGGGCGTGGTGGGTGGTGGACCCGGTGGTGCGCACCTCCCGGGGCGAGCCGCTGACGCGCCTGTCCGCGCGGGCCTACCTGGCCCTGGCGGGGCCGCGCGTGGTGCTCACGCCGAACCTGGATGAAGCGGGCTGGCTGCTGGGGCGCCCCGTCGCGCGCACGGTGGCTGACGCCGCCGAGGCGGCAGAGGCCTTGGCCCGATTCGGCTTTGGCGCGGTGCTGGTGAAGGGCGGGCACCTGCCGGACACGCAGGGGCTGGCGGACGTGCTGGCGACGCCGGGCCGGGTGCGGGTGCTGGAAGGCCGGAGGCTGGCGCGCGCTCCCGAACGCCGGGGCACCGGGTGCCGGCTGGCCTCCGCGCTGGCCACGGAGCTGGGCAGGGGACGCACGCTGGAGACGGCGGTGCGGACGGCCCGCGCGCTGGTGGTGCGCTACCTCAGGACGGGCACGGAGTAGGGCGGCGCCGCGCTACTCGCTCCGCAGCCGGCTCTCGAAGCGGGTGTACTCGGCCAGGAACACCAGGTCGATGGAGCCGATGGGGCCGTTGCGCTGCTTGGCGACGATGAGCTCCACGGGGATGACGGTGTTCGACTGCTGCGCCGGCTGCGCGTCGGGGCCTTCGTCGTCAGCCACCTCGCGGTGGATGAACATCACCACGTCGGCGTCCTGCTCGATGGAGCCGGACTCACGAAGGTCGGACAGCATGGGCTTGCCACCCTTGCGGTCCTCCACCTTTCGGCTGAGCTGACTGAGCGCGATGATGGGCACCTCCAGCTCCTTGGCGAGCTGCTTCAGCGCGCGGGAGATTTCGGCGACCTCCAACTGGCGGCTCTCCACCTTGCCCTTCTGATGCATGAGCTGGAGGTAGTCGATGACGATGAGCGACAGGCGCGGGTCGCGCTGCTTCACGCGGCGGGCCTTGGCGCGCAGGTCGAACGGGGACAGGCCGCCGGAGTCGTCAATGTAGATGGGCGCGTTGTAGAGCGCGCCCGCCATCTCCTGGAACTTCTCCTCGTCGTGCGGCGACAGCCGGCCGCCACGCAGCTTCTTCATGTCCACGCGCGCGGTGGAGGCCAACAGACGCATCAGCAGCTGGTCGGCGGGCATCTCCAGGCTGAAGATGCCGACGGCCTTGTTCTCCTTCAGCGCCGCGTGCACCGCGATGTTCATCGCGAAGGACGTCTTGCCGATGCCGGGACGCGCCGCGAGGATGATGAGCTCGCCGGCGTGCAGGCCGGTGAGCTGGTTGTCCAGGTCGATGTAGCCGGTGGACAGGCCGGTGATGCCCGTGGCCGCCGCCTTCATCTTGTCGAGCAGGTCGAGCGTATGCTCCATCAGCTCGCTGACCGGGCGCAGGTCGCCCTCGCGCTTCTTCTCCGCGAGGAGGAACACCTTGCGCTCGGCCTCGTCGAGCAGCACCTCCAGCTCGCCCGTCTCCTGGCTCGCGAGGTCCTGGATCTCCCTGCCCGCCTGGGCCAGGCGGCGGCGGATGGCCTGGTCCTTGACGATCTGCGCGTACTGGACCGCGTTGGACGCGATGGGCACCACCTGGTCCAGCCGCATCAGGTAGGCCGGGCCGCCCACCGACACCAGGTGGCCCAGCACCTTCAGCTCCTCGGCCAGCGTCAGGTGGTCCACCTGTCTCGACTGGCCGTCGAGCTTCAGCATCGCCTCGAAAATCTGGGCGTGTGCGGGGCTGGAGAAATCCTCTGGGTGGACGACCTCGCCTACCGACGCGATGAGCGTGTTGTCCGCCAGCACGGCGCCCAGCACGGCGCGCTCCGCGGCGAGGTCCTCGTGGACCTTCCGACCCTCTCTGAACTCGTGGACATTCTCCATGGCGGCCCGCCCACTCTACAGGCAAGGCTGACACAGCCAAGTTTCCGCCACAGGCCTGTAGCAGCGCCGCCTACCCCTCCAGTCCCCACTTCTGGAGGAACGCTTCACGCCAGGTGCGGCTGAGCACGACGGAGCTCCCGTCCTTGAGGACGAGGATTCCGTCTCCGTGGCTCCACGGCTCCAGGCGGGCCACCGCGTCCAGGTTGACGATGTCGCCCCGGTGGACCCGGACGAAGCGTGAGGAGTCCAGCCGCTCCTCCAGGGCGCGGAGGGTTTGTCGCACCAGGTGCTCTCCCTGGCCCGTGTAGAGCCGCACGTACTTGTCCTCGGCTGACAGGCGCCAGACGTCCGCCAGCGGCAGGGGCACCCAGGCCTCGTTCACCTTCACCACCAGCCGCTCCAAGGGGCGGCTCGCGGGGGCCCGCCCCAGCTCCGTCAGCAGGGCCTGGAGCCGCGCGGTGTCCGGCATCCCGCCGCGGAGCGCCGAGTGCGCCTTGTCGAGCGCCCGGCCGAAGCGCTCCGCGTCGTAGGGCTTCAGCAGGTAGTCCACCGCCTGCGCTTCAAAGGCCGCCAGCGCGAAGGCGTCGTACGCGGTGGAGAAGATGACGGCTGGGCAGTGCTCCGGGCCCAGGGCCTCCAGCACCTCGAAGCCGGTGAGGCCGGGCATCTGCACGTCGAGCACCAGCAGGTCCGGATGCAGGGCGCTCACCTGCCGCAACGTCTGCGGGCCGTCCGTCGCTTCGCCCGCCAGCGCGAAGCGCGCGTCCTCCGCCAGCAGGCGTTTGACCTTCGCCCGCGCGGGCGCTTCGTCGTCGGCCACCAGCACCTGGAAGCGCGTCATGCCGCGGCCTCCCGGGGCAGCCACAGCGACACGCGCGCGCCGCCTTCGGGGCTGGGGCTCCGCTCCAGCCGCGCACGCCCCGCATGCAGCAGCGCCAGGATGCGCTCCAGGTGCGCCAGCCCCACGCCGGGGCCGGACGCGGGCGAGGGCGTGCCGAAGCCGCGCCCCGTGTCCTCCACCTCCAGCCGCCACCCGGCGCCGTCCACCCGCGCCCGGATGCGCACCTCCAGCGGCTCCGTCCTGTCCTGGTTGTGCTTCACCGCGTTCTCCACCAGCGCCTGGAGCGCGAAGCAGGGCACCTGGGCGCCGTCCAGTCCGGGGGACACGTCCCAGCGCACCGTCACCCGGTCTCCGAAGCGCGCGGCCAGCAGCGCCACGAAGCGCGCGGCCTGGGTGCGCTCCTCGGCCAGCGTCCACGTGGCCTCGCGCCGCTCCAGGCTGGCGCGCAGCAGCCCGCCCAGATCACTGAGCAGCCGGTCCGTGCGCGCGAGGTCCTCGTACATCACCGCGCTGACGGTGTTCAGGGCGTTGAAGAGGAAGTGCGGATGGAGCTGCCCTGTGAGGGCCTGGAGCTGGGCCGCGCGCAGCTCGCCTTCCAGCGCCGCCTCGCGCAGCGCCCGCGCCTGACGCTCCTTCCAGGCCTGGAGGAGGCTCCACAGCGTGGCGGTGACGGTGTACGAGATGAGGTCCTTCTGCGCCTCCATGGGGATGCGGAAGGCGAGCTCGCCAGCGTCATAGGTGCCCCAGCCGAGCAGTGGGTACAGCAGGTGCCGCGTCCCCACCATCAGCGCGGTGTGCAGTCCGGTGAAGAGCGCGAAGGCCGCGGCATGGATGCCCAGGAAGCGCGCCCAGCCCACGCGAGGGCCCGGGGCGTTGAGCACCGCCGTGTAGAGGATGGGCAGGACGGCCCAGACGCCGAGCGCCCCCGTGACTTCCCAGAGGAAGGGACGGGCCCCCGGCACCTCGCCGCCCTCCGTGAGGATGGTGAGGCACAGCGTGAGCCCCATCCACAGGCCCAGCAGCAGGCAGAAGCCGAACAACGCCAGCGCCGGCCGCGCGCGGAGGCGCTGGCGTTGTTCGGCTTCTGCCTGCTGCTGGGCCTGTGGAT
>NZ_JABXEP010000219.1:0-9274 GCF_013372605.1 Myxococcus sp. AM009 | reverse complement strand
TCCCTCCTCCTGGCGGGCGGTGGCGACGGGACGATTACCGGGCTGCTCAATGAGCTGCGCACCGCGGGAGTGGCGCTGCCGGCCATTGGCGTCCTCCCCATGGGCACTGGCAACGCCTGGGCGCGCGTCACCGGCGCGCCGCGGCCCGCGGAGGCCTTGAAGCAGATTGCCGCCGTGGGCGAGCGCCTGCCGCCCCTGCGCCCCTTCGCCCTGGTCCGCGTGGAGGGCAAGGTGGCCCCCTTCGCCGGCACCGGCTGGGACGCGGAGATGATTCAGGACTTCAAGAACCAGCTCGCCGCCTCCGGCCCGCTGCGGGGCACCCAGGCCGGCCTGCGTGGCTACCTGGGCGCCATGTTCACCCGGACGGTGCCTCGCCACGTCTTCGGCGAGGGCAACCCCATGGTGTCCGTCTACAACCTGGCCGACCCCGCCCTCACGGTGGACGCGCGGGGCTCCGTGCAGCCCGTGGCGCATGGGGACAAGGGCGCGCTCCTGTACCGGGGACCCGCGGGCGTCGCCGGCGCGGCCACCACGCCTGAGTGGGGCTTCGGCTTCAAGGCCTTCCCCTTCGCGGAGGCGGTGCCCCACCGGCTGTCCGTGCGCGTCTATGGCGCCGGCGTGCTCGAGGCCACCCGGAACATGTTCCGCCTCTGGCGCGGCGAGCATCCGATGCCCCAGATGCATGACTGGTTCGTCCAGCGCCTGCGCATGGACTTCGACCGGGAAGTGCCCTTCCAGATGGGCGGCGACGTCATCGGCATGCGGCGCTCACTGGAGTTCGACCTGGCCGAGGAGAGCGTCCAGCTCGTCGACTGGCGCCAGCTGTCGCGCATGGTCCGGACCTGACCGCGCAAGGCCCGACCGCCACCGCTGTCCTTGACTTGACCCGGGTGTGTTCCGGACCCTATTCGGGGAGCCGTGAGCTACACCTATGAGTACCCGAGGCCGGCGCTGACGGTGGACTGTGTCGTCTTCGGTCTGGATGACGAGGACCTGAAGGTGCTGCTCATCCGCCGCGGGGTGGAGCCCTTCTCCGGGCGGTGGGCGCTGCCGGGGGGCTTCGTGCGGATGGAGGAGTCGCTCGACGACGCCGCGCGCCGGGAGCTGGACGAAGAGGCGGGCATCCGGCCCAGCCATCTGGAGCAGCTCTACACGTTCGGCACTCCGGGGAGAGACCCGCGCGGGCGCGTCGTCACGGTGGCGTACTTCGCGCTGGTGAAGCTCAGTGACCACGTGCCGCATGCGGCGACGGACGCGCGGGACGCGGCGTGGTTCTCCGTCTGGGATACGCCGAAGCTCGCCTTCGACCACGCGGACGTGCTCGGCACGGCGCTGCAGCGGCTCAAGGGCAAGGTCCGCTATCAGCCCATCGGCTTCGAGCTGCTGCCTCCCAAGTTCACGCTGACGCAGCTCCAGCGGCTGTATGAGGTCATCCTGGAGCGGGAGCTCGACAAGCGGAACTTCCGCAAGAAGATCCTCGCCATGGACCTGCTCGAGGAGCTGGACGAGGTGGAGCAGGACGTCTCCCACCGCGCCGCGCGCCTCTACCGGTTCGACCACAAGAAGTACAAGCAGCTGGAGAAGGCGGGCTTCAACTTCGAGCTCTGACCCTTTGCGGGCTTGAGGGACGCCCGGGAGCCTCGTCGCATTGACATCGTGTCATGTGGACACTATGTTGGTGTCACTTAGACACGAACATGGGCTCAACCCGGGTTCGTGCCGGGAGAGCCATGTCCGCGCTGCCCTTCGACATCGCCGCTGCCTCAGTGCCAGGCCGGGAGCACGCCCGAGCGGGTCGCAACAACCAGGATGCGCTGTGCATCCGCGCCAGCGAGCATGGCCTGGTGGCAGTGGTGACGGACGGCTGTGGCAGCCAGCCCTGCAGTGAGCTGGGCGCACAGTTGGGGGCGCGCAGGTTGGCGCGGGCCGCGCTGGTGCGGCTCGCGGACGGTGAGCGCGTGGATGAGCCCACCTTCCTCCCAGGCCTTCGGGAGGACGTGTTGTGCCTGCTCGGTGAGCTCCGGGCGGACCTGGGGCGGGAGGTGATGGGGGACTTCCTCTTCACCGTGGTGGGCGCGGTGGTGACGCCCACGTTGACGCTCGTCTTCTCCGCGGGGGACGGCGTGTGGGCGCTCAATGGCGAGGTGCATCCGCTCGGGCCGTTTCCGGGGAACGCGCCGCCCTATCTCGCCTATGCGTTGACGCACGGAGCGGACGTGGCGTTGACCGCGCGGGCCCTGGTGCCCACGGAGGAGGTCCATGCGCTGCTGCTGGGCACCGACGGGGTGGCGGACCTGGAGCGGCTGGCCACCACGCGCATGCCGGCGCGGGACGAGCTCGTCGGCCCGCTGTCGCGGCTCTGGACGGAGGACCGGTACTTCGCCAACCCGGATGCCCTGCGCCGCCGCCTGGCCTTGCTCAACCGAGAAGCCGTGCGCGCGGACTTCGCCTCCCAGCAACTGGCGCGCACGCCGGGCCTGCTGCCGGACGACACGACGCTGGTGGTGCTGCGCCGCCGCATGGGGAGGGCATGAGGCCATGGACGTCTGGCTCGAAGGCAAGAAGGTGCGGTTGAACCCCGCGCGAGCGCTGGGCAAGGGCGGCGAGGCGGACGTGTTCGACTTGGGGGATGGCCGCGCCCTCAAGGTGTTCAAGCCGCCCGAGCACCCCGACTACATGGGCCTGCCCGCGGAGCAGGCCGCGGCGCGCGTACGGCTGGACGAGCACCAGCGCAAGCTGCGCGTCTTCCCGGCAGGACTGCCTGGCCGCGTGGTGGCGCCACAGGCCCTGGCGACGGACAAGCAGGCGCGCGAAGTCCTTGGCTACGCCATGCGCAAGCTGGAGGGCGTGGAGCCCTTGCGACGCTTCGGGGAGCCGTCGTTCCGCAGGGCGGGCGCGGCGTCCGGGCGGGTGGTGGAGGTGCTGCGCGAGCTGCATCGGACGCTCGGCGCGGTGCACGCGTCGGGCGTGGTGGTGGGGGACTTCAACGACCTCAACGTGCTCGTGGCGGGGGCGTCGGAGGCGTACCTCATCGACGCGGACAGCTTCCAGTTCGGCGGGTTCCTCTGTCCGGTGTTCACGGAGCGCTTCCTGGACCCGCTGCGGCTCGGGAGCTCGGGCACGCAAGGGCTGACTCCCAGCAGGCCCGCGTCCATTGAGAGTGATTGGTATGCCTATGCCGTCGCGGTGATGCAGTCGCTGCTGTGCGTGGGACCGCACGGCGGCGTCTACAAGCCCAGGAGCGCGGCGGCGCGGACGACCTCCGCGGGCCGGGTACTCCAGCGCATCACCGTGTTTCATCCGGAGGTGCGGTATCCAAAGCCCGCGCTGCCGCTTTCGACCTTGCCTGACGACGTGCTGCACCACCTGCACCGCGTCTTCGTGGAGGACCTCCGCGGCGTCTTTCCGCAGCCGCTGCTGGAGGGGCTGCGCTTCACTGCCTGCGCGTCATGCGGCGTGGAGCATGCGCGCGCGGCCTGCCCGACGTGTCAGCCTCACGCCACCGCGACCGCCACGCCGGTGACGTCGGGCCGGGGCCAGGTGACGGCGACGCGGTTGTTCTCCACGCGAGGCGTGCTGGTGCACGCGAGCAACGAGGCGGGCGTGCTCCGCTGGCTCTACCACGCGGAGGGGGCATACCGGCGCGAGGACGGACGCGTCGTGTTGCGCGGGGCGCTGGACCCGTCGCTGCGCTGGGCCTTGCAAGGGGACGTGACGCTGGTGGGCCGGGGCGGTGAGGTGGCGGTGCTGGCGCCCGGCCGGCCCCCGGACCGCATGGGCGTGGATGCGCCGGAGGGCCAGTCCGCCTTCGCCACCAACGCTCGGCACCGGTACTGGGCCGTGGGCGGCGGGCTGTGGCGGGACGGCGCGTATGGACCGGAGCAGGTGGGCGCGGTGCTCGAAGGACAGACGCGGCTCTTCGTGGGGCCGCGCTTCGGGTTGGGCTTCCATCGCGCGGGCGGCCTGCGCGGCGCCTTCGTCTTCGACGCGGAGCGCCTAGGCTTGAAGGATGGCCTGTCGCTGCCCTGGCCCACGGGAAAGCTCGTGGACGTGGACTGTGTCTTCGATGGGCCCTCCGCGTGGCTGTTCCTGGTGGAGGAGGCCGGTGGGCGCACGCTGCATCACTGCGTGGTGGTGGGCCACGACGGCGCCGTGCGTGCGAGCGCGGTGGCGGAGGCCGGTGACGGCTCGTGGCTGGGCAACGCGCCGCGTGGACGGTGCGCGGCGGGCGATGCGCTGTTCTGCGCCACCGATACGGGGCTCACCCGCGTGGAGCTCCGTCAGGGTCGCCTCGAAGCGGTGCGCGAGTTCCCGGATGCCGAGCCCTTCGTGGACGCGGGCTGCTCGCTCTTCCTCGTGCGGCAGGGGCTGGCGGTGGTGGGACGGCAGGACATCACCGTGCTGCGAATGAACTGAAGGGACTTCTCAACACCGCGTGGAGCGGGTGCCTCCACGCCTCATAGGAGGTAGGACGATGAAGACGCAAGTGAAGGCGCTTCCGCTCCCGAGGTTCTACGACGCGGCCCATGCCGGTCAGTTCGGGTACAGCCCTGACGCGGGAAAGCTCCAGGCGGAGGCCCAGGGCTGGCGCGCGGCGAACGACGTCTCCATGGCGGCGACGGACGCGTTCAACCTGCACTTGCTGCTCATCGACGTGCAGAAGGACTTCTGCTTCCCGGAGGGCTCGCTCTACGTGGCGGGACGCAGCGGGCGCGGCGCGGTGGACGACAGCCGACGCATCGCGGAGTTCATCTACCGCAACCTGGGCGCGCTGACGAACGTGACGGCGACGCTCGACACCCACTTCGCGTACCAGATTTTCTTCCCGTCCTTCTGGGTGGACCAGGACGACCAGCCGCTGACGCCGTACCGCGAGGTGACGCGCGAGCAGCTCGAGCGGGGGCAGGCGCGGCCCAACCCCGCCATGGCGAAGTGGCTGTGCGGTGGCAACTACCCCTGGCTGCTCAAGCAGGTGAAGTACTACTGCGAGGAATTGGAGCGGGCGGGCAAGTACACGCTGTACCTGTGGCCGCCGCACTGCCTGCTGGGGAGCGATGGACACGCGCTGGCGGGGGTGGTGCAGGAGGCGCGGCTGTTCCACTCCTTCGCGCGTGGCATGCAGTCGTGGGCGGAGGTGAAGGGGGGCAATCCGCTGACGGAGAACTACTCGGTGCTGCGCCCGGAGGTGCTGGGGCGGCATGACGGCCAGCCGCTGGCGCAGCGGAATACACAGTTCCTCAAGACGCTGCTTACCGCGGACGCGGTGGTGATTGCAGGGCAGGCGGCGAGCCACTGCGTGAAGAGCTCCATCGATGACCTGCTCGGGGAGATTGTCGCGCAGGACGCGGCGCTGGCGCGCAAGGTGTACCTGCTGACGGACTGCATGTCGGCGGTGACAGTGCCGGACGGCAAGGGCGGCTTCGCGGCGGACTTCACCCCGCAGGCGGAGGCGTCGCTGAAGCGCTTCGCGGACGCGGGCATGCACCTGGTGAAGTCCACGGACCCGCTGGCGAGCTGGCCGGACCTGCGCATCGCCTGAGCCTCGCGGCGCGGGGCGTGACGACACACAACAATCACTTCGCCTGCGCTCGCCAGCGCGGGACGGGCGGAGCCCTGCCCTCGGGAGGGGGAGAAGGAGCACGGGACATGAGCAGCAAGGCGAATGGCAGTGGCATCCGACAGCTCTTCGATGACGCGCACGCGGAGGGCGTGCTGAGCCCAGCGGGGCTGCAGGCGCTGACGGTGGTGGACCTGGGCGCGCAGATTCAGGCGGGGCTCGGCGTCTGCGTGGAGGACGTGCAGTCCAGCGAGGTGGTGCTGGTGACGGTGATGCCGGATGACTCGGGGAGCATCGACTACTCCGGGCACACGAAGACGGTGTGTGATGGGCACAACCTGGTACTGGACGCGCTGCTGGCGAGCAAGCAGAAGGACGGCGTCCTCTTCCACACGCGCTACCTCAACGGGTTCGTGCTGAACCCGTACCGGCCGGTGGAGGACGTGGTGCGGATGCACGCCAAGAACTACCGGGCGGACCAGGGCACGCCGCTGTATGACCAGTCGGTGGTGCTGCTGGGTACGGTGCTGGCGAAGGCGCAGGAGTTCAGCGCGAACGGCGTGCCGGTGCGGACGGTGACGCTGTTGATTACGGATGGCTCGGACCAGCACTCGACGTCGGCGAAGGCAAAGGACGTGGCGGCGCTGGTGAATGACTTGAAGCGCGCGGAGAACCACATCGTCGCGGCGATGGGCATCAGCGATGGGAGCACGGACTTCCGGCGCGTGTTCCGCGAGATGGGCATCGACGACAAGTGGATTCTCACGCCAGGGCAGAGCGCCCAGGAGATTCGCGCGGCGTTCCAGGTGTTCAGCCAGTCCGCCGCGCGAGTGAGTCAAGGTGCCGCGAGCTTCAGCCGTACCGCGCTGGGGGGCTTTGGGCAGTGAGGGAACCGGGGCTCCGCGCGGAGGCACACGGACTGCTGGGCCATCAGCGGGGTGTAGTTCTCATCCTGAGCAGGCGGCCGCCTCCTCGTGATTTCAGCGCCTTACACTGAGCACGGCTGCTGGGTAGGCGGCAGCCTCCCTCGGAGCGTGCTCAGGATGGGAGCTTCCTTGCCGCAGGTGGAGAGCGCCCAGTATAGACTGAACAATCTATACAGAGCACAGGGAACAAAAGAGTGTCCGAGCAATACGACAGGCTGCTTGAGTTGCTCCGTCAGCAAGGTTTGACTCTGGAGGAAGCCAAAGATCGGGTGGCCGAGCATGCTGCCCTGCTGTCACTGGCAAGGCCCAACGAAGGCATCACCTTCGACTCCACTGTGCGCGACCTCTTGCAGGCGGAGGAGCGACAGATTGAAATCCGGAAAGCAGCTGAACCCGAATCTGTCGACTGCGACTCCGCAGATGAGTTTATTGATGTGCTTTCGCCACGTCACCCGAGGTTCTGGCATTCGAGTTCCGAAGCGTGGGTCTTCCGTGGGCAGGCGAACGCTGATTGGCCCATATTACCCTCTGCGCTACGTTCGACTGCCCTGCTCCCCGATGGAACGCAGGGCCACTGGTCAAAAACTGCCCCCTCGCAATTCACGAACGACGGCCAGGTTCGCCGCGAGTTGATGGCGCTGCGAGATTTCTACTGGAGAGCTGACCGCATTGGTCTTTCAATACCAGGAGACACTGTAGAAGTTCGCCAACTGATGGCCGACGATCAATGTCTCAAGCGCCTAAGGGATGCCGATGGTGCATTTCAATGGCCAGCCCAAGCTCTTGTGCCCTTGATGGCACTAGCCCAGCACCATGGATTGGCAACCAGACTGCTCGACTGGACACGCAGATCCTATGTTGCCGCCTACTTCCCAGCGACAGAGGCCGCAAAATGGCATTGCGAATCTCAAGCCGGGGTCGCGACAAAGGCGACGCATCTTGTCGTTTGGGCGTTCAAATTCAAGCGCTCATTGGATGGATTTGGGCGCATCTGGGAGTCCTTGCTTGAAGGTGATATGCCCAAAGGCGAAATTATCGAGCACTCAGTGCCAGCCGCAGGCAATCGAAACCTCCATGCACAGGAGGGACTATTTTTAACTGAAAGCAAGCTACTCTTGAGTGGAAGAAAAACCGTCACGATTGTGCCATTCGAAGATCAGATAAAAAGGCATGTGGCGGGATACAGCACAATGAAGGTAAGGCACTCGATCAGATTTCGACTCCCGATCGCGGAAGCGCCAAAGCTCCTCATGGGCCTGCATCGAATTGGCGTCGACGCCGCCTCGGTATTTCCCGCTGGAGATGGCATCACGAAGGCGCTCCACGAGCGTGCTTGGTGGCCAAAGTAACGCCGGAAGGGCATAACTTCCATTTCGAGCACGCTCCGAAGGGAGCCTGCCGCCTGCCTAGAGCGCCGATCATGTTGATAACTCAATGATTTTGATCGCTTGCGGGAGGGGATCGAGCCCGGGACGACCGTCGAAACGACGCCCTGACACAGGCTCGTCGCTGTGAACGGAATGGCGCCGTTGGGTGGCGCAGCTCGACATACGCGTCTCCTCGCGTATCATCCATCGATGAGCGATAAGCCGGTCTCGGACCGATACCATGCTTGCATCGCGCCCCTCGCGGCTTCCTCGGTGGCGAAAGCTGGTCAGTGCGTGCTGTCGTATGGCCACAATGGCGCCGATCTCGCCCGCGTACGACAGACTCTGACACTGCCCGCGGCACTCGAGCGCTTCTACGAGCAGGCTGATTCCATGCAGATCCGATGGCGCTTGCAACAAGGCGCCGCAATCGAGTACCTCGACCGCGAGATCGACATCGTTGGGGGAGAGGCGAACGTCCTCCCTGTTTCCACATGCGTCGACGGCATCGACGGCCGACGTGGAGCGGAACTACTCGACCCGTACGGATCCTTTCCGGAGGCGCGTGAGTTGCTCGACCGCCTCGCGCCCTTCGATTACTGCGAGGGCGAGTTCGCGGTCTGCTTCGAAATGGAATCGGGCCGGGTCCTCGACCGGCTGCATTTCGTGCCACTCGACGGAGTCGGAGAGATCCGGCCGCTGCCCGTGGGCGTCGAGGACTATTTGCAGCGCGGCTTTGCCATGCGTTTCATACACCACTGGGTCGAGGCAGCATTCTTCGACAGTCCTGACTGGACGGCGTTCTCGAAGCACTATCTCGCGCAGGTCTTCGGTTCGGAGTAGGAGACCGATTACTCGCTCTTCGCCGGAAGTCGGGACGTGAAATCTCGTGAGATTTCCGTGTGCTGCTGCCGAAGGTTCGACGCGCTGACCCATCGACACCGGAGCATCCGGCTGCTCTCTTTCGGACGTGCAAACGAACCGGGAGAGAACGAGATGGGTCAGCGCGCAAGAGTCCTTACACAGATCGCAGGCGTTCGCGGCTTCAAGGTCATCGGCCACCGCTGGGAGGGCGCCGACGGGCAGCTCGTCGTGCCGGTCATGGGCTTCGATGCCCGTAAGCGTCCGGCCAACGACGTGATGAGGGGCGTTGAGTGACGCGCCGCCGCCGTGGACCCTGGCGTGCATGTCGAAGCCGGTGGAGAAGCAGGAGTGGTTCCGTGTCGCTGAGTCTTTCGAGGCCAGCGGGCTGACGCAGGTGGAGTTCGCGCGGCAGCGGGGCGTGCGGCTGAGCACGGTGCAGTCGTGGGTGTACCGTCGGCGCCGGCACCTGGCGGCGAAGGCCGAGCCGGTCCGCCTGCTGCCAGTCCAGGTGACGGCCCCCGTGGAGCCGAGCACCACCCTCGTCGAAGTCGTCACGGAGG
>NZ_JABXEP010000218.1:0-9326 GCF_013372605.1 Myxococcus sp. AM009 | reverse complement strand
TCCCAGGGATGCCGGGCTTTCTTGCGAGTGCTTCTCGTCAGGACCTAGAGCTCGATTTCCTTGCCCGTGCCCAGCGGCGGCGTCTTGAGCATCGGGTGACCCGGCGGCAGGCCCTCCATGTCCATGTCGATGGGCGGCTCACTCGGGGCGCCCGGGGCAGGGAAGCCGGGCGCGTCCAGCGGGCCACTGCCGCCCACGCCGGGGCCTTCCTGCTGGAGCCCCTCGATTTCCTCGCGGGTGATGCCGGCCAGCGTCAGCACCTTGCGGGTGACGCGGATGCGGGCGTGGCTGGTGAGCGCCATGGCGATGGAGTCCGACGGCCGGGCGTCCAGCGTCATCTTCTTCTTGCCCTGCTCCAGGAAGACGCGGCCCGAGTAGACGTTGTCACGCAGGTCGTCGATGCGGACCTCCGTCACCTTGGCCCCCAGCTCCGTCACCACGTCGTCCAGGAGGTCCTGTGCGAGCGGCTGGGGCGGCTGGCGCTCCGCCAGCCGGAAGGCGATGGAGATGGCCGAGGCCTCGTCCACGAACACCGGGAGGACGATGCCCTTGTCCTTGGTGGCCAGGACCACGGCGTGGGCCTGGGCTTCCTCCAGTGGGACCACGTCCTGCACCTCGAGCTCGACCAACTCGGAGCAGGCCTTCGGGTCGTCTTCACCTTCGGTGACGCAGGGCTGGCCCTGTGCTCCTCCCAGGGCCGCCAGCGCTACCGGTGGGGTGAAGGCGGGAAACATCAGCAGCCCTCCGAGCGCCAGAAGCACGGCAGAGAGAGGTGCGACGAACAAAGTGGCGCGGTTGGGCGTTTTCACGCTTTTAAGCTACGCACCCGGCCATCTGCCGGGAGGGTTGCGCTCCAGGCCCGGTTACCCCCTGCTGCGTGGGGTGCTCCCCGGGCTGGAGGGCAGGCGGACAGGCTCAACGACGGTCGTCGTCGTCCTCGTCCTCGTCGTAGTCCTCCTCGTCGTCGACGTCCTCGTCCTCGTCCTCATCGAGGTCGTCGTCCTCCGAGTCGTCCTCGTCGTCGTCCTCGTCGTCTTCGTCGAGCATGTCCTCCAGGTCCTCGGACTCCAACGTCATGGACACGGCGAACCGCTTGTCGAGCGCGGCGATCTGCGCGCGCATCTCCGTGAGCGCTGCGACGAAGTCCTCCGTGAGGTTGGCGGGCGCCTTGGCGTCGCAATGCGGGCAGACGATTTTCTCAGTCCCTTCAATGAGGTCCTGAGCGTCCAGCTCGAAGCTCGCCTCGCACTTCTGGCAGGTGAAGTCGATGCTCATGGTCGAGCGCGGCATACAAAGCACTCCAACTAGCTGTCAACGTCCGAGACGTGGGGACATTGGTGCGGGGCCTTGCATCCGCTAGCGTTCAGGGCATGGACCTTCCCAAGACGGTGGTGCACGCGCTCCATGACCGGGCCGCGCAGCAGGAGCAGCGCCCGGCCCTGTGGACGCGCCGTGGGGGCGCCTACGCGCCCACCTCGTGGTTTGAATATGCGCAGCGGGTGCGGCGCTTCGCCCTGGGCCTGCATGCGCTGGGGGTGGGTGCGGGCCAGCCGGTGGGAATCCTGAGCTTCAACCGCGAGGAGTGGCACGTCGCTGACCTGGCGGCCATCGCCATGGGGGGCGTCCCTGTCGGTCTCTACACCACCAGCGCTCCGGAGCAGCTGGAGTACATCCTGGGGCACTGCGAGGCCACGCTCCTGTTGGTGGAGAACGCGCAGCACCTGCGCACCGCCCTGGCCCTGCGTGAGCGGCTGCCGAAGCTGCGCCACGTCGTCATCATCGACGCGCCCACGGTGCTCCCGGAGGGGGTGCTGCGCTACGCGGACGTCATGGCCCTGGGCACCGGCGCGGACGAGAAGCCCTACTGGGACAGCGTCCACGCCCTGAAGCCGGAGGCCATGGGCACGCTCATCTACACCTCCGGCACCACCGGCCACCCCAAGGGGGTGATGCTCAGCCACCACAACCTGGTGTGGACGGCGAAGCAGCTCTCGGACTCGGTGACGTTCGGCCGGCCTGACGCGTCCTCGCTCGTGTCGTACCTGCCGCTGTCGCACATCGCCGAGCAGATCATCTCCCTCCACAGCCCCTTGTTGAGCGCGGTGCAGGTGTACTTCGCGGCGTCGGTGGACACGATGCCGCAGAGCCTGCGGGAGGTGCGCCCCTCGTTCTTCTTCGGCGTGCCGCGCGTGTGGGAGAAGTTCAAGGCGAAGGCGGAGGAGGGATTGGCCTCGCAGCCACCCTCGAAGCGCCGGGTGGTGGCCTGGGCCCGCCACGTCGCCTCGGAGCGGCATGCGCGGGTGATGCACCACCAGAGCGTCCCGATGACGCTGGAGGCCCAGTATCTGCTCGCCAGGAAGCTCGTCTTCGCCCCCCTGAAGGAGCGCATCGGCATGGAGCGGGTGTCCTTCTTCGCCACGGCGGCGGCGCCCATCGGTCGGGACGTGCTGGACTTCTTCGCCTCCATCGACATGGTCATCCACGAGGTGTGGGGCATGACGGAGGTGACGGGCCCTGGCACGGTGAACACCGAGTCCCACACGCGGCTGGGCTCCGTGGGCCGGGCGATGATGGGAGTGGAGCTGCGCATCGCGGACGACGGCGAGCTGCTGGTGCGCGGCGGCAACGTCTGCATGGGGTACTACAAGAACCCGGAGGCCACCGCCGAGCTGCTGGCGGACGGGTGGCTGCACTCCGGTGACGTGGGCCAGCTGGACGCGGACGGCTACGTCCAGATCACCGGCCGCAAGAAGGACATCATCGTCACCTCGGGCGGGAAGAAGACGTCGCCCTCCAACATCGAGGAGCTGCTCAAGGCCTTGCCCGGCGTGGGGCAGGCGGTGGTGCTGGGCGAGCGCCGCAACTTCCTGGTGGCCCTGTTGACGCTGGACGCGGAGAAGGCGCGGGCCCTGGCCAAGGCGCAGGGGTGGCCAGAGGACGCGGCCCAGCTCGCGGAGGACGCCCGCCTGCGCCAGTTCCTCCAGGAGCGCGTGGAGCGCGACGTGAATCCGAAGCTGTCCCGCTTCGAGACCATCAAGCGCTTCGCGGTGCTGCCCAAGGACTTCTCCGTGGAGGGCGGCGAGCTGACGCCGAAGCTGAGCGTGCGCCGCAACGTGGTGGCGGAGAAGTACGCCGGCCTCGTGGAGTCGCTCTACGACGAGTCCCCACGGGGCGGGTCGCGGACGGGCTGAGCGCGCCGTCGCCGCGGCAAAAGCGAAAGGGGCGGGGAACCTCGCGGTTCCTCGCCCCATCGTGCTTCAAGCCCACGCGAGCCGCGCGGGCCTGGCGCCAAGGACTACTTGGCGGCGCGCTGCTTCATGGGGACGTAGTCGCGGCGCGGGGAGCCCGTGAACACCTGGCGCGGCCGGGCGATCTTCTGCTCGTTGTCCGTCACCATCTCCTCCCACTGCGCGCACCAGCCCACCGTGCGGGGGATGGCGAAGAGCACCGGGAACATCTCGACCTGGAAGCCCATCGCCTCGTAGATGAGGCCCGAGTAGAAGTCGACGTTCGGGTACAGCTTCCGCTTCACGAAGTACTCGTCCTCCAGCGCGATGCGCTCCAGCTCGACGGCGATCTCCAGCAGCGGGTTCTTGCCCGTCACCTCGAAGACCTCGTCGGCCACGCGCTTGATGACCTTCGCGCGCGGGTCGTAGGACTTGTAGACGCGGTGACCGAAGCCCATCAGCTTCTTCTCACCCTCGCCGCTCTTCACCGACTTGATGAACTCCGGGATCTTGGAGATGTGGCCGATGTCGCGGAGCATGCGGAGCACCGCCTCGTTGGCGCCGCCGTGCAGCGGGCCGTAGAGGGCGCCGATGCCCGCGCTGACCGCCGAGTACGGATCCACCTCGGACGAACCCACCGTGCGCACGGACGTGGTCGAGCAGTTCTGCTCGTGGTCCGCGTGCAGGATGAAGAGGATGTCGAGCGCGCGCTCGAGCACGGGGTGGACCTTGTAGGTCGCCGTGCCGATGCGCTTGATCATCGCCAGGAAGTTGGCGACGTAGGACAAGTCATTGTCCGGGTAGATGTACGGCAGGCCCATCGTGTGCCGGTAGGAGAACGCGGCGATGGTGGGCATCTTCGCGATGAGCCGGGTGATCTGGATGCGGCGGCTCAGCGGGTCCTTGATGTTCTTCGCGTCGGGGTAGAAGCTGGACAGCGCCGCCACCGTGGAGCTCAGCATGGACATGGGGTGCGCGTCGTAGCGGAACCCGTCCATGAAGCTCTTCACGTTCTCATGCACGTACGTGTGGTGCGTGACGAGGTGGTTGAACTGCTCCAGCTCCTTCGGCGTGGGCAGCTCACCGTTGAGCAGGAGGTAGGCGACCTCGATGAAGCTCGACTTCTCGGCGAGCTGCTCGATGGGGTAGCCCCGGTACTCGAGGATGCCCTTGTCTCCGTCAATGAAGGTGATGGCGCTCTTGCAGTTGGCGGTGTTGAGGAACGCCGGGTCGTAGCCCATCAGCCCAAAGTCATCGTCGCCCGTTTTGATCTGGCGGAGAGCATTGGTGCGAATACAGCCGTTCTCGACCGGGACCTCGTAGGTCTTCCCGGTCCGATTGTCGGTGATCGTCAGCGTGTCCTTGGCCATGGGGCGGAGATTTCACAGGGCGGAGAGTGCTTTCAACAAAAAAGAACGATAAGTCTGCTGGTCGGACACTGAGGGTCTCAGCGTGCATCAGTTATCCGAACACCCACCCCGGACAGCTGCCGCCAGAACCCAGGAAAGCTCTTTTCCACGCACTCTGGACCGGTGAGTGTCAGCGGCGCGCCGGACAGGACACACAGTGTCGCCGCTGTCATCGCGAGGCGATGGTCACCCTCGCTGCTCATCTCGAAGCCCGAGGGAGGCGTGCGGGGTGGTTGGATCAGCAGCCGCTCTCCTTGGAGCTCCGTGGTTCCGCCGAACGCCTTCACGAGCGTCCGGATACCCTCCAGGCGGTCGCTCTCCTTCACGCGGAGGATGCCCACCTCCGTGAGCGTGGAGGGCGCTGGAAGCACGCAGGCGAGCGCGGCCAGCGTGGGAAGCAGGTCCGGGCACTCCTCGCCGGAGGCGCGCAGGCCCCCTGACAGCGGGCCCTCCACCTTCAGGGTGAAGGGCGCACCGGTGGGCGCCGCGCGCAGGCCCACCTGCTCGATCAACCGCACAATGGCGTCGTCCGGGTGGGCACTGCCCGTGTCCGCGCGGACCACGGTGCCGCCCGTCTTCCAGGCCACCAGCAGCAGGTAGCCCAGGGACGACCAGTCCCCCGGAAGCGTCGGGACGGCCGCGGGCGCCGCGTACCCGGCCACGGTGTAGCTCGATGGTGAGCGCTGGATGTCGAAGCCGAAGCGCCGCAGCCACGTCAGCGTCAGCTCCAGGTAGCCCGCGCTCGTGAGGGGCCCATCAATCTCCACGCGCCAGGGGCGGCGCTCGCGCAGGTACAGCGCGGCGCAGCCCAGCAGCAGGCTGGAGGCGTACTGACTGCTCTGGGCGCCGGGCACGCGGAACACGGGGGGGACGTTCGACGTGTCACGGGGCGCGCGCAGCGCCACCGGCCAGGGTGTGCCCTCCGTGAGCGTGAGGCCCGCGGGACCCAGGGCCTCGCGCAGCGACGTGAAGAGCGGGCCGTGGGGCCGCTCGCCCAGGCGGGGCGTACCGGTGAAGCGCGCCTGTGCGCCGGGCGTCACCGCCGCCTGGGTGGCCAGGATGCGGAAGGGCGCGCCGCCGTCCGCGCAGTCGATGTCGCGCACGGCGTCCGGCGGCAGGCGCAGGGCCTCGACGCCCCGGCGCAGCACGCGCACGTCGGCGGGCAGGTCCTCATCCGCCTCGGCCTGCACCGAGGGCAGCGGCCACGCGCCCGTGAGGTGCCCCAGCACCAATGCCCGCTGCGCGTCCGACTTGGACACGGGCGGGGTGAGGGGGGCGGCGTGCAGCGCGGAGGGGTCCACTCGGATACGGGAAGCCTTCGCCGTGCTCATGGGCGCACCCCCTTCGTCCACGCGGGCCACAAGGCGCGCCAGCTCGGTTCGTCCACGTCACGCACCTCGGTGGCGCCAATGGCCGTCAGCAGCACCATGCGCAGCTCGCCCCTGGCGCCGGCCTTCTTGTCGGCGGTGAGCAGCGCCAGCACGTCCTTGATGGGCGCGCGGCGGAGGAGGGCGGCGGCGCGCTCGCGGCCCTGGACGCCAGGGCCATTGGACAGGGCGGCCTCGACCACGGCGGCCACGGGCTCCGGTGTCACGCCCAGGTGACGGCCCACGTCCAGGGCCAGCAGCATGCCCAGGCCCACGCCGTCACCGTGGGACAGCTTGAAGCGGGACACGCTCTCCAGCACGTGGCCGAAGGTGTGGCCGAAGTTGAGCACCCGGCGCAGCCCCGTGTGCTCGTACGGGTCCTGCGCGCAGATGCTCTCCTTGAGGGCGCGGGCGTCCTTCACCAGCTTCTCCAGCGTGGGCGGCTTGCGCACGTAGCGGCGGAAGCGCGGCGCGTCGAGGCTGACCACCATCTTCCACGCCTCCAGCGCGCCCTCGCGGCGCTGCGCATCGGAGAGCGTGTCGAAGAACTCGGGGCACACCCAGCCTTCGTCCGCGTAGTGGAAGACGCCGGCCGGGTTCTTCACCACGCGCCCGCGCACCGTCATGTCGACAGCGCCCTTGCCGCCGACGCTGCTGTCCACCGCCGCCAGCAGCGTGGTGGGGACCTGCACCAGCCGCACGCCGCGCTTGAGGAGGTGCGCGGCCACGGTGGAGACGTCACCGATGGTGCCGCCGCCCACGGCCACGAGCGTGCCGGAGCGCGGGAGGGCCAGGCCTCCGGCCAGGACCTTCTCCAGGGCGGTGAACGTCTTGGCGCTCTCGCCGCCAGTGAGCTGGATGATGGCGCGGGGGCTGCGCGCCTCCAGGGTGGGGAGGAGGCTGGGGTGGAGCTTTGAAACCGTGCGGTCCACCACCGCCACGCTGCCCTCGGGCAGGTTCCTGGCGAGGCGGGCGAAGGTGCCCCAGCGGTCGGACGGCGGACGGTAGGCCCCGGGAGGAAGAGCACTCATGGCGCGTGGGGCCTCGCGTTGAGGTGGAGGACGAGGTCGGCGATGACCAGCGACACCATGGCCTCCAGCACCGGGACGGCGCGGGGCATGATGCACGGGTCGTGACGGCCACCCTTCGCGTGCTCCTGCAGCGTGGCGGGCGGCTTGAAGAAGGTGCGGAGCTGCATCGGCTCACCGTTGGCGAGCCCGCCCTGGATGCCGCCATACGCGTCCTTCACGGCGTGGAACTGGATGCCGGGCTGGCCAATGCGCTCCAGCAAATCAGGTGGGCCCCAGACGACGCCGGTGACGGCGCCGATGCTTCCCAGCGCCTGGGCGATGCGCGCCTTGAGCTTGCCGAAGATGGGCTCGCCCAGCCCCACGGGCAGGCCCTCCACGCGCACGTCGATGGCGCCGCCCAGGCTGTCGCCCGCTTCCTTCGCGGTGAGGATGCGCTGGGACATCTCGTCGCGGACGGTGACGTCCGGGCAGCGCGTGGCGTGCGCGTCCACCTGCTCGCGGGTGAGGCCCGGCGCGGGGACGGCGGCCACCAGGTTGCCCACCTGGGACACGTAGGCAACGGTGCGGATGGAGGGCACGTCACGGGCCAGGTACGCCTCGGCGATGGCGCCGCCGATGACGCGGCAGAGCGTCTCGCGTCCGCTGGTTCGGCCGCCGCCGCGGTGGTCGCGGTGCTTGAAGCGCTCGCGCCACACGGCGTCCGCGTGGCCGGGCCGGTCCTCGGCCTTCAGCTTCTCGTAGTCCCCTGAGCGCTGGTTCGTGTTGCGCACGATGGCGGCGATGGGCGTGCCCAGCGTCTTGTCGTCGAAGACGCCGGACAGGACTTCCACCTGGTCCGGCTCGCTGCGCGCGGTGGTGAGGGTGGACTGGCCAGGGCGCCGACGGTCCAGCGCGACTTGAATCTGCTCGCGCGTCAGGGGCACACCGGCGGGGCAGCCATCCAGGATGGCGCCGAGCGCGGGGCCGTGGCTCTCTCCAAACGTCGTCAGGCGAAACAGCTCGCCGAAGGTATTCATGTCGCGGACTCCCAGAGTTGGCGCTGACGCCGGGCTTGCGCGACGAACCACGCCGCACCCAGCAGGACCGGAGTACCGCCGCGGAGGACAACCTCCGCGGCGATGCGCCGGCCCGGAGCGCCGTAGGCGATGACCGCCACACGGGCCCCGTCGAAGCGCAGGTCGTCAGGAGCGGGCACCCTATCGGGCCAGGTCCAGACGCCCGCCCCTGTGAGAGGCGCCTGGATGTCGGCGCGTCGCAAGACGCGCAAGTCACAGCTCAGCTCCGCCGCCACGGACCGGAGCGCCGACGTGGCGCCCCCATCTCCCAGGACGAAGACTTCGCGAGCCCCGAGCCGCTCGAGCACCGTGCGGGCGCCGAACGTGTCGGTATTGAAGGATTCCCACCGGTCGCCCCGGCGGACCAGCGTGTTGATGGCGTCCAGGGAGGACCCCGTGTGCTTCGCCAGCCGCAGCTTGAAGGGGCTGGTGACGGCGAAGCCTCCGTAATGCGGCAGCAGCGCGTCCACCACCGCCTCCACGGGCCCGTCCTCCGGCAGGTCGATGCGGTCGAAGGGCTGACGGTGGATGCGGGGCGAGCGCGAGTGGAGGATGGACGTCCCCAGGATGCCTAGCCGCAGCGGCGGCGCCACCGTGTACCGGTCCGCGCCGCGCAGCTCCCGCACGGCGTCATCCAGCAGCCGCTGCCCGGGCGCCGCGACCCAGGCGCCTCCCGCGGCGACGTAGTCCAACACGTTGCCCCGAGCGAGCAGCGCCCGCGTGGGCAGCGCCACCGCGCCCATGCCCAGCACCGTGACGCGCGTGGCACCGAAGCGCTCCGCCATCCGCCGCTGCGTCTCCAGCAGCGTGACGAGGTGCGCCGGGTCCGTCATCGGCTCCACGTGCTTCACCAGGGCGTCGGCGGGCAGCTCACGCTCCCACAACTGGAGCGCTTCCTCCGTGGACAGCTGCCGGCTCGCGTGGTGCGACGCGAGCAGCTTTCCCGGCGGTGCCGCCAGCGAACCCTGTTGCCCCGACGCGTCCATCAAGTCCCGGTCCACGCGCCAGGCCGCGGCCACCCAGCGGGCGGGCAGCGGCTTGCCCCGCTCGGAGACGAGCAACGGCAGCACCGCCGCCAGCGCCTCGGGGTCAATCGCGTCAGGGGCGTGCAGGTCCGTGCGGATCTCCAGGACGTCCGCCCCACGGCGCTGGCCGTCACGCGCGAAGCGGACGGCGTCTTCGCCGAGCAAGGTGGGGGGCAGGGTGACGACGCGCCGGGCGGGCGTCACAGGGGCAC
>NZ_JABXEP010000217.1:0-9358 GCF_013372605.1 Myxococcus sp. AM009 | reverse complement strand
CAGATTTCGTCCCGCCCCTCCACCACCGCGCGCGCCGCGTAGTCGCCTTCGCCCAGGCGCCGCACCGCCTGCGACAACACCGACACCGGCCGGAGCGCCCGGTGCGTCAGCGACTGCGAGGCGAGCACTCCCACCACGAAGGCCACCAGCACCGCCGTCACCATCACCGTGTTCACCCGCGCGCTCTGCCGCTGCAACGCCTCGCTCTTGCGCACCATGGCGTCCTGGTTCAGGTCCAGGATGGCCCGGGCCGCGCCCATCACCGTCTGGAAGGCCGGCTCGAGCCCACCGAAGTACGCCGCCCGCGCGCCCTCCTGCGACGGCTGGGCGAGGAACCCCTCATAGCGTTCCAGGTAACGCCGCCAGGCCAGGCGCAGCCGGAGCGTCGCCGCGTCCTCGGCGGGCTCGGTGACGTTGCCCTCCTGCACCCGCAGCCGCGACTCCACGCGCTCGCGCTGCGCCGCCTGCTGCGCCAGCCCGCGCTGCCGCTCGCCCGCGATGATGAAGAGCGCCCCGCTGTCCATGCGCTCCAGCTGCGCCATCATCTCCTGCGCGGCCAGCACGCTGCGGTAGTTGTCCTGAAGCACCCGCGGCCCAGCGCGCCCCAGCCGGGACAACGTCCCCACGGCCACCACGCCCACCAGCAACAGCGCCAGGGCCAGGGGTGCCTGGGCCAGCAACAACCGGGCTCGCAGCGTCATGGGCGGCGTCCCTCCTCCCGCGGCTCGAAGGCCACCACGTGGATGTCGAAGCCCCGGCCCTCGCGCACCAACCGCACGTCCACCGAGCGCCCCAGCCGCTGCTTCCACCACGGCTGATGCGAGCGGCCGACGATGATGTGCCCCACCCCGTGCGAGCGCGCGAAGTCCAGGAGGCCCTCCACCGGGTCCCGGGTCCGCAGGCGCACCACCTCCGCGCCCAGCTCCTTCGCCTTCTCGATGTTCGTCAGCAGGTGCCGCTGCGCCTCCGAGTCGATGAGGTGCGGCGCCTCGCGCGGCGTCTCCACGTACACGACGAACCAGTCCGTGTTCAGCCGCCCCGCCATCCGCGAGCCCCGGCGCAGCAGCGTCGCCGCGTGCGGGGGATGGCTGGACAGCGCCACCAACACCCGGCCCCACGCCGCGCTCCGCTGCGAGCCCTCATCCCCTTCACGCGGCGCTGGCCTCGCGGTGGCGCGGTCCAGGCTCTCCGCCACCTCCCGCAGCGCCAGCTCGCGCAGCGTGGCCAGGTTCTCCGCCTTGAAGAAGCGCTCCAGCGCCTGGGGCACCTTGTCGTCCGCGTAGATCTTCCCCGCCCGGAGCCGCTCGTGCAGGTCCTCCACCGCCAGGTCCAGGTTCACCACCTGGTCGGCGGCCTTGAGGAAGCTGTCGGGCAGCGTCTCGCGCACGGTGACGCCGGTGGCGCGCCCCACCAAATCATTGAGGCTCTCCAGGTGCTGGACGTTGAAGGCCCCGATGACGTTGATGCCCGCCTCCAGCAACGCCTGCACGTCCTGGTAGCGCTTGCGGTGACGGCACACCGGCAGGTTGGTGTGGGCCAGCTCGTCCACCACCGCCACCTGCGGCTTGCGCGCGAGCACCGCGTCCAGGTCCATCTCCTCCACGGTGACGTCGCGGTAGGTGTACTGCTTGCGCGGCACCACCTCCAGGCCCTCCACCAGCGCCTGCGTGTCCGCGCGGCCGTGCGCTTCGACGAAGCCCAGCACCACGTCCACACCGCGCCGCTTCAGCGCATGCGCCTCCTCCAGCATCCGGTACGTCTTCCCCACTCCGGCCGCGAAGCCGATGTAGAGCTTGAGCCGGCCGCGCCGGCCCCGCTCCACCAGCTCCAGGAAGTCCTCCGCGCGTGAGCGCCGCGTCATCGTCATCCTCTCCCCATCCGGTGGGACGCCGGCGGAGGATGCCCTCGCGCCCGGCGAAGCTCACGTGGTGAATGCGCGCCTGCACGCAGCGGTGTTCAGGGCACGCCACGGCCCGGCCGCGGCCCGCCGTCCCCCACCCCCGGCGCCGGGCCGAAGCGCCGGTCCAGCGCCAGGTTCAACAGCAGGACGTTGACGCGCGGCTCGCCCAGCACGCCGAGCGTCCGCCCCTCCACCTGCGCGTCCACCACGGCCAGCACCCGCTCCGGCGCCACCCCCCGAGCCCGCGCCACCCGCGCCGCCTGCCAGCGCGCCGCCTCCGGCGACAGGTGCGGGTCCAGTCCAGACGCGGACGTCGTCACCAGCTCGGCGGGCACGGGCCCCGGGGCCTCCGGATTCTCCCGGCGCAGGCGCTCCAGCTCGGCCGCCGCGCGTTCCTTCAGCTTCAGCGACGTGGGCCCCAGGTTGCTGCCCGAGGACGCCGCGCCGTCGTAGCCCGCGCCAGCGGCGGAGGGACGCGGATGGAAGTACCCCGCCCGGGTGAAGCCCTGCCCGATGAGCGCGCTGCCCACCACCTGGCCCCGGTCGTCCTTCACCAGCGAGCCGTTGGCCTCCCCCGGAAAGAGGAGCTGCGCCAGCCCGGTGACGGCCAGCGGGTACAGCAGGCCCGTGAGCACCAGCGTGACGACGCACGCGCGCAGGGCCGTGAGGAGTGTGGAGAACATGGGGATGCGTCCTTTCACGCCAGGCCCACGGCGCCGAGCAGCACGTCGATGACCTTGATGCCCACGAAGGGGGCGATGACGCCGCCCACGCCGTACAAGAGCAGGCTGCGCCGCAGCAGGGCCTCCGCGCCCAGCGGGCGGTAACGAACGCCCTTCAGCGCCAGGGGGATGAGCAGGATGATGATGAGCGCGTTGAAGATGACGGCCGACAGCACCGCGCTGAACGGCGAGGCCAGCCCCATCACGTTGAGCGGCGCAATCTGGGGAAAGACGCCCATGAAGAGCGCCGGGAGGATGGCGAAGTACTTCGCCACGTCGTTGGCGATGGAGAAGGTCGTCAGCGTGCCGCGCGTCATCAGCAACTGCTTGCCCACCTCCACCACCTCCAGCAGCTTGGTGGGGTTGGAGTCCAGGTCCACCATGTTGCCGGCCTCCTTCGCCGCCTGGGTGCCGGTGTTCATCGCCACGCCCACGTCCGCCTGCGCCAGCGCGGGGGCGTCGTTGGTGCCGTCGCCCGTCATGGCCACCAACTTGCCTCGGCCCTGCTCGGTGCGGATGAGGGCCAGCTTGGCCTCGGGGGTGGCCTCGGCCAGGAAGTCATCCACGCCCGCCTCGCGGGCAATCGCCGCCGCGGTGCGCGGGTTGTCACCCGTAATCATCACCGTGCGGATGCCCATGGCGCGGAAGCGGTCGAAGCGCTCCTTGATGCCGCCCTTCACCACGTCCTTCAGGTGGATGATGCCCAGCAGCCGCGCGCCGTCCGCCACCGCCAGCGGCGTGCCGCCCGCGTCACCGATGCGGCCAGACACCTGGGTCAGCTCATCCGGCACCGCGCCACCCTGGTACTTCACATGCGCGACGATGGCGTCCACCGCGCCCTTGCGAATGCCGCGCGGGTGCGGGTCCACCAGGTCGCAGCCGCTCATGCGGGTCTGCGCAGTGAAGGGCACGAAGGTGGCGTGGTGCGCCTGGAGCTCGCGCGGGCGCATCTTGTACGTGTCCTTCACCAACGTGACGATGGAGCGCCCCTCCGGCGTCTCGTCCGCGAGGCTGGCGAGCTGCGAGGCCTCCGCCAGCTCCTCCATCCGCACGCCCGGCATGGGGAGCAGCTCCGTGGCCATGCGGTTGCCCAGGGTGATGGTCCCCGTCTTGTCGAGCAGCAGCGTGTCCACGTCACCCGCCGCCTCCACCGCGCGTCCGCTCATGGCCAGCACGTTCTTGCGCAGCAGCCGGTCCATGCCCGCGATGCCAATGGCGCTCAGCAGGCCGCCAATCGTCGTGGGGATGAGGCACACCAGCAGCGCCACCACCGCCGCGCCCGACAGCGGCGCGCCCGAATAGAGCGCCAGCGGCACCAGCGTCACGCACGCCAGCAGGAAGATGAGGGTGAGCCCCACCAGCAGGATGTGGAGCGCCACCTCGTTGGGCGTCTTCTGCCGGGCCGCGCCTTCCACCAGGCCAATCATCCGGTCCAGGAAGGACTCGCCGGGGTTGGCGGAGATGCGCACGCGGATGCGGTCGGAGAGCACCTTCGTGCCACCCGTCACCGCCGAGCGGTCGCCGCCCGACTCACGGATGACGGGGGCGGACTCGCCCGTCACCGCGGACTCGTCCACGCTGGCGATGCCCTCCACCACCTCGCCATCGCCGGGGATGAGGTCTCCGGCCTCGCAAATCACCTCGTCGCCCTTGCGCAGGTCCGGCGCGGGCACGCGCTCCTCGCGGCCGTCCTTCCAGCGGCGCGCGGGGGTGTCCTTGCGCAGCTTCCGCAGGGCGCCGGCCTGGGCCTTGCCGCGCCCCTCCGCCATGGCCTCCGCGAAGTTGGCGAAGAGCACGGTGAACCACAGCCACACCGTGACCTGCACGGTGAAGCCCAGCGGCGCGGCCTCCGGGCGCGGCGCCACCAGGTCCTTCACCACCAGCACCGTGGTGAGCAGGCTCCCGGCCCACACCACGAACATGACGGGGTTGCGCACCACGTCGCGCGGGTGGAGCTTGCGCAGGCTGTCCACCAGCGCGGGTTTGAGCAGCGAGGCGTCCAGCAGCGACACCGGCTTCGAAGCAGGGGAGGACATCTCAGTAGACCTTTCCGGCCCCGGCGAGGAAGTGCTCGACGATGGGACTCAGGGAGAGGGCGGGGAAGAACGTGAGCGCGCCGACGATGACAATCACGCTCACCAGCAGACCGGTGAAGAGCACGCCGTGCGTGGGGAAGGTGCCCGGGCCCGCTGGCGCCACCTTCTTGCCCACCATGGAGCCGGCGATGGCCAGCGCGGGCACCATCACCAGGAAGCGCCCGCCGAGCATCGCCATGGCCAGGGTGATGTTCCAGAAGGGCGTGTTGGCGTTGAGGCCCGCGAAGGCGCTGCCGTTGTTCGCCGTGCCGCTGGTGTACGCATAGAGGATTTCCGACAGGCCGTGCGGCCCCGCGTTGTTGAGCGAGGACACGCCCTGCGGCAGCACCGCCGCCAGCCCGCTGAAGCCCAGCGTGAAGAGCGGAAAGATGAGCACGTACAACATGGCGAGCTTCATCTCCCGCGCCTCGATTTTCTTGCCGAGGTATTCGGGCGTGCGGCCCACCATCAGCCCGGCGATGAAGACGCTGAGCATCACCATGACGAGGATGCCGTAGAGGCCCGCGCCCACGCCGCCGAAGACGACCTCCCCCAGCTGCATGTTGACCAGGGGCACCAGGCCGCCCAGGGGCGTGAAGCTGTCGTGCATGGCAATCACCGCGCCGCACGAGGCCGCGGTGGTGACGGCGGCGAAGAGCGCGGAGGCGGTGATGCCAAAGCGCGTCTCCTTGCCCTCCATGTTCCCCGCCTGCGCCACCTGCCCGGCGGCGGCGATGGCGGGGTTGCCCTGGGCCTCCGCCGCGTACACCGCCGCCACGCCCGCGAGGAAGAGCACGGACATCGCCGCGAGCAGGGCCCAGCCCTGCCGGGTGTCACCCGCCATCTTCCCGTAGGTGTACGTGAGGGCCGCGGGGATGGAGAAGATGGACACCATCTGCACCAGGTTGGTGAAGGGCGTGGGGTTCTCGAAGGGGTGGGCGCTGTTGGCGTTGAAGAACCCGCCGCCGTTGGTGCCCAGCATCTTGATGGCCTCCTGCGAGGCCACCGGCCCCTGCGCCAGCGTCTGGCTCGCGCCCTCCAGCGTCGTCAGCCGCAGGTAGGGCGCGAAGCTCTGGAGCACGCCCTGCGACACCAGGAAGAGCGCGTAGAGCAGACACAGCGGCAGCAACACGTAGAGGGTGGCGTTCATCACATCCACCCAGAAGTTTCCCAGCGTCCTCTGTCCGTCCGGGCCGGGCCGGCGGGTGAAGCCGCGCGCCAGCGCCAGGGCCACGCCGATGCCCGCGGCGGCGGAGACGAAGTTCTGCCACGCCAGGCCCACCATCTGCGTGAAGTAGCTGAGCGAGGACTCCCCGCCGTACGCCTGCCAGTTGGTGTTGGTGGTGAAGCTGGCGGCGGTGTTGAACGCCAGCTCCGGCCCCACCGCCGTCATCCCCTGTGGATTGAGCGGCAACAGGTGCTGCGCGCGCTGGAGGCCGTAGACGATGAGGACGGAGAAGAGACTGAACGCCAGCAGCGAGCTCGCGTAGGCCACCCACGTCTGTTCGCGCCGGTCCGCCGCGCCACACAGGCGCAGCAGCAGGCGCTCCACGGGCCCCAGCACGCGGGCCAGCGGGCGCGCGTCGCCTTCGAGGACGCGAAAGAGGTAGGCGCCCAGCGGCTTCGTCACCGCCAGCACCAGGGCGAAGAACAGCAGGATTTGCGACCAACCGATGAAGGACATGGCGGGGGCCTAGAAGCGCTCCGGACGGAGCAGCGCATAGAGGAGGTAGGCGCCGAGCAGCACAGACAGGACGGCGCCAGCGGCGTATTCGAAGGTCATCGGGAAAGACCTCACAGGCGCTCGCAGCCGTGGACGTAGGCCCACGCGAGCGCGAAGAAAGCGGTGGTGACGAGGACGAGCACGAGGTCCATGGCGTGGGGCTCCCGTTCAGAACCAGGCGACGGCGCCGAGCACGGCGAGCGTCTCGGAGTCCTCGAACGTGGGTGCGCCATCCACTCCGGTGGCGCGTGCGGTGAAGACGTCCGCGGTGGAGGTGTCGTGGCGCGCCTCCAGCTTGAGGACCAGGTGTTCGGCGGGCTTCACCTCCAGGGTGAGCGTGCCGCCCGCCAGCGTCTGCGACGCACCGGAGATGACACCGTCCAGGTCTCGGTACGCCTCCACGCGAGCCGCCAGGGCCACCGGCTCCGCGAGCTGGACGCGCGCGTTGAGGCCCGCCGCGTACCACGGGGCCGCGTCCTGTCCGGAACGCGCCTGCCGGCCCACGTCGGCGGTGGCCGCCAGTGAGAAGGCCCGCGTCACCGTCCAGGTGGCCACGGCGTCCGCGAAGAGGCGGAGGCCGCCGTCACCTTCCTCCCCCACGAAGGTGTTGAAGGCGGCGGACAGCCGGTGCCCCGCGTAGGCCACCTGGGTGCCCAGCGCCTTGCCGCGGTTGTTCTCACCCATCGTCTGCCAGCCATTGAGCACATGGAGCTGCGCGCTCCACGCATCATTGAAGGCCCAGGTGCCCTTGAGGCCGGACTGGTAGTAGGGCGACAGCTCACCCATCCACGAGCGCGTGTAGGTCCAGTTGAGCTGCGACTGGAACGACTCCAGGCCGATGTGGCTGGGATAGACGCCCGCCTCCAGCGTCAGCGGGCCCGTCACATACGACACCGTGGCCTGCTGGAGATGGCGCCACGCTCCGGGGCCAATCGCGGCGCCCTCTGGCTCGGCCTGGTGCAGCACCTCGATGCCGGTGCCGAAGCCCAGCAGCACCTTGAAGCCCACGGGCGCGGCGGCCAGCGACACGCCCAGCGAGGCGAGGTTGATGGAGACCTCGTTGTCGCGCTTCGCGGTGGTGCCCGTGCCAGGGAGGAAGCTGGCCCCGTCAGAGGGGCGGTTGAAGTTGCGCGCGTAATACACGTCCACCCCGCCCTCCACCGTCAGGCGGGACAGCAGGCCCGGGGGTTCGGCATCAGGGGACGGCTCCGGCGCGGGAGCCTGGGACAACAACAGGGAGGACAGCAGGGACGACAGTGGAGATGCGAGCATGGTCGTGCCCTCCCCAAGAGCACCCGCCGTGCCCGGCCAGCGCCCACGGTGCCCCTGTCATTCCAGGGGGTTGGGCCCCGGACTTCCTGCCCTGGGTTGCACCTTGCACGAAACAGCCTGAAGGTTTCGTGCGAGCTGAAAGCCCGGCCCGGTTGGCCGGGTGCCCCCCGGGGCCAGGGGCTCGTCCTCCGCGCGACGCACGGGCGCATGGCACCAGCCCTGAATGACGGCTGCCCATCAACGCGAGCCACACCGCGCCCACGCCGCGTGACGCCGGGTGCTTTCTTCCGCGCGCGTGCAAGCCCCTGAACGACGCAGGCCCCAGCCGTGGCTCATCCGAGTCACCCACTGGCTCAACGTGCCGCTGCTGCTCATCATGGCGGCCAGCGGCCTCCAGATTTGGGTCGCCTATCCCATGCTCGGGCCACAGGGCCGTCCCTACGGCGGGTATCCCTTCCAGGGCATCACTCCGCCCGAATGGATGCGGCTGGGGAGCTGGCTGGCCGGCGCCCGTCACTGGCACTTCGCCTTCGCCTGGTTCCTCACGCTCAACGGCGTGGCGTACGTGCTCTACCTCGCCCTCAGTGGTGAGTGGCGCCGCCGCCTCTTCCTGCCCCGCCGCGACGCGCGCAACGCCCTGGACACGCTCGCCTTCTACCTGCGCGTGCGCAAGCACGCCCCCGCGCAGGGGCTCTACAACGGACTCCAGCGGCTGGCGTACACGGGCACGCTGGCGCTGGGCCTGCTCGCGGTGCTCTCCGGACTGGCCCTCTACAAGCCCGTGCAGCTCGGCGCGCTCACCTCGCTGCTGGGTGGCTACGACGCGGCGCGCGCCGTCCACCTCATCATCCTGGTGCTGCTCGCCCTCTTCACCGTGGGCCACATCGCGCTGGTGCTGCTCCACCCGCGAAGCCTGGTGGAGATGGTGACGGGCGGAAGGAAGCCGGATGCCTAGCCACCTCCTCACGCGGCGCACGGCACTGCTGGGCACCACCGCCCTCACCGTCAGCGCGTGTGACAGCAGCCGCCCTCGCGAGGGCTTCCTGGGCGTCATGGAGCGCTTCAACGCGCGCGCACAGGCCGCGTTGTTCGATGAACGCCGGCTGGCGCCGGAGCTGCCTCCCGAGGAGACGACGCCCCCAGGGAAGTTCCCCGAGTACTTCGTCTCCGACACGGTGCCGCTCGCGCCCACGGGCTGGGCGCTCCAGGTGGGCGGAATGGTGGCGCGGCCCGGCGTGCTGACGCTGGACGACCTCCAGCGCCTGCCTCGCACCGACCTGCGCATCCGCCATCACTGCGTGGAGGGCTGGAGCGCGGTGGCGTCCTGGCATGGCGTGCGCCTGAGCGAGCTGGCCCGATACGCGGGCGCTGACACCCGAGCGGGCTACGTGGAGCTGCGCTCGTTCGACGCGGGCTATTATTCGTCCTGGGACCGGCCCAGCGCCTTCCATCCGCAGACGATTCTGGCCTACGGCATGAACGGTCAGCCGCTGACGCCCGGACACGGCGCGCCCCTGCGCCTCTATTCGGGCGTGAAGCTGGGCTACAAGATGGTGAAGTACCTCACCGAGGTAAACTTCCTTCCCGAGCCCACCGGCGGCTACTGGGAAGACCGCGGCTACGAGTGGTTCGCGGGCGTGTGAGGCCCCCCTGCGCTCCCCCTCCC
>NZ_JABXEP010000216.1:0-9398 GCF_013372605.1 Myxococcus sp. AM009 | reverse complement strand
CCTTCGCGCCGGACGCGTACGCGATGCCGGACGCGCCCGAGGCCGCGCCCTACGCGATGCCTCCGTCCGCCGAGGGAGCGCCGTCCTTCGACTTCGCCGAGCTGCCCGTCCCCGCGAACGCGGACCCGTTCGCGCTGCCCCCTCCGGGAGCGGACTTCTCCGACCTGCCCGCGCCCGCCTCGCCCCAGGCCCTGGAGTTCGCGGACCTGCCGGCCCCCGCGGCACCGGACCTGTCATTCGACTTCAATGAGCCCGCGCCCGGCGCGGATCCGTTCGCCGTCGACTTCAGCGCACCACCGGCCCCCGCCCCCGCGGCGGATCCGTTCGCCGCCGATTTCGGCGCCGCGCCAGCGCCTGGTGCGGATCCCTTCGCCATCGACTTCGCGGAGCCTCCGGCCCCCGCGCCAGCCGTCGCCGTCAACCCGGGCGTGGACTTCGGAGACGTGGACTTCGGCGCGCCTCCGTCGCCCGGCATCCCGGACTCGCTCGAGTTCGACCCCACCGCCCGGCCGGATGACGACCTGGAGGCGGACCTCTCCGACCCGCTGCCGCCGCCGCCCAACGCGGGCCCCGCGGACGGCCTGGAGATGCTGTCCTTCATCGACGACGCGGCGGGCAAGGACGGCGGCGCCCAGGCAGGCACCAAGGTGCGCCGCTTCCACGTCCGCCGGCGCTCGGGCAAGGTGTTCGGCCCGTTCGACGAGGGCGTCATCGTCAAGATGCTCGAGGACGGGCAGCTCCTCGGAAACGAGGACGTGTCGCTGGACTCGGAGACCTGGTCCGCCATCGGCACGATGCCCATCTTCGCCGCCGCCATCCAGCGGCTGATGGAAGGCCCCGCCAAGCTGGTGACGCCCACCGCCGCGCCCGCCGCGGACGTCATCGACGCGCCTCGCGTGGACGGCGCCAGCCCGCAGGCCAACATGAGACGGCTGGAGCAGCTCTATGAAGGCCGCATGGCCGCGGTCTCCGTGGTGGACCGCAGCGGCAACACCGAGAAGTGGAAGAAGCGCGTCCCGCTGATGATTGCCGCGGGCGTCGCCGTGGTGGTGGCGGGCATCGGCGCGGGCACGGAGTTCGGCACGCGCTACGGCGCCTTCGGCCGCCGCGCCCTCTTCCCCGCCCGCGTCTCCGACGGCTCTGCCGAGGCGAAGCAGGTGGCGGACGCGAAGCAGGCGCTGCTCACGGACACCTTCGACAGCTACAAGCAGGCCCGCGAGCTCAGCGCCAAGGTGCTCCAGCAGAAGGAGTACCCGGAGGTGCGCTCGCTGTGGTGCCAGTCCGTCTACTACCTCCAGCGCCGCTACGCCGCGGGCAATCCGAACGAGATGAGCCGCTGCCGGCAGGACCTGGAGGACATCGAGTTCCTGGGTGAGAAGGACGTGGACGTCATCAAGGCGTCCGCGGCCATCGCCCTCACCTCCCGTCAGGCGGACTCGGTCATCCCCACCCTGAGCGGCGCCTACGGCCGCGAGGACACCCAGGGTGACCTGGAGCTGGCCTTCCTCTTGGCCGAGGCCTACTCGCAGAAGCGCGACGAGAAGCGCGCCCTGGACACGCTGAACAAGGTGCTGGCGAAGAACCCCAAGTCCGCCAAGGCCCACCACGCCGTGGGCAACCTGCACCAGGCCGCCGACCGCGCCGACGAAGCCGCCGCCGCATATGCCGCGGCCCTGGAGGCGGACCCCAAGCACGTGGCGTCCGCGGTGGAGCTGGCCGCGGTGGAGCTGCTGGTCCGCAAGGACGTGGCGAAGGGCACGGAGGCCGTGGAGCGGGCGCTGGCCGCGGACGTCCAGTCCGCCCTGGGCCCCGCGGAGATCGCCCGCGCCCGCGGCCTCAAGGGCGTGGCGATGTTCCAGAAGCACCAGCCGAAGGAGGCCGAGGCCGAGCTGAAGGCCGCCCTGGAGATGGACGCGAAGTCCACCTTCCTCCGTGGCCAGCTGGCGCGCGTGCTGCGCGCGCAGCGCAACTTCGAGGGCGCCCTGCCCATCTACAAGGCCCTGGCGACCGAGGAGCCCAACAACCTGGAGTTCGCGGATGGCCACATCACCGCGCTGGTGATGACCGGAAAGATGCAGGACGCGCTGGAGGCCGTGAAGAAGGCCAACGGCGTGTTCCCCAACGAGGCGCGCATCGCCTACCTCTACGGACGCATCGAGGACGCGCTCGACAACCTCTCCGACGCGGAGGGCCACTACAAGCGCGCCATCGCCGCGGACGACAACCTGGTGGAGGCCCGCCTCTACCTGGGCCGCTTCTACCTGGCCCAGCGCCGCAACGCGGAGGCGCGGCCCCAGCTCGAGGAGGCGGCGAAGAAGGCACCGGAGAACGCGGGCGTGCGCGCGGGCCTCGGCGAGCTGGCCCTGGCGGAGAACAACACGCTGCTGGCCCAGCAGGAGTTCGAGCGCTCCGTGAAGCTCGACCCCATCCTCGCGGACGCCCACCTGGGCCTGTCCCGCGTGGCCCTGCTGACGGACGACCTGGAGACGGCGAAGACGGAGGCCAACCGCGCCCTGGAGCTGGACCCGCACCTGCTGAAGGACGGCCGGCTGCAGCGCGGGCTCGTGCTGTGGCGCCTGGGCCAGCTGGAAGAGGCCGTGGCGGAGCTGGAGAAGGCCAAGACGGAGGACCCGCGCTCCACCACCATCCCGATTACGCTGGGCGCCGTGCTGCTGGAGCGCGGGGATTTGCCGGGCGCGGAGAGCAACCTGGGCCTCGCGCTGAGCAACGAGCCCTCCAACCACGAGGCGCTCTATTACCTGGCGCTGGTGAAGGCGAAGCGGCTGGAGTTCACCCAGGCCCTGGACAACATGCGCAAGGCCGTGGAGCGGGCCCCCAACCGCCCCGACTACCACTACGCCTACGGCGTCATCCTGCGGGACGCGAAGAACCTGCCGGACGCCATGAGCGCGTGGCGCAAGACGGTGGAGCTGGATGGCGCCCACGCGGACGCCCACGAGGCGCTCGGGCACGCACTGCTGGAGGGCAGCCAGTTCGACGAGGCCATCACCTCGTTCGAGGCCAGCCTCAAGGCCGACCCCCGCCGCACGCGGGTGCTGGGCTCCATTGGTGATGCGTACTTCGCCGCCGCGCGCTGGAACGACGCCATCAAGCGGTACCAGTCGGCCCTGAAGGCGGACCCCAAGCTCACCTACGTCTATTACAAGGTGGCCCGCGCCTTCACCGAGCAGGCCCAGCACGCCAAGGCCATCGACTGGTACCGCAAGGCCACCAGCCTCGATTCGGAGAACCCCATGGCCTACTACTACCTGGGCTTCGCCTATAAGGAGCGCAACAAGCGCCGGGAGGCCGTGCAGGCCTTCAAGGACTACCTCTCCCGCAAGCCGGACGCGACGGACAAGAAGGACATCGAGGACGAAATCTACGACCTGCAGAACTGAGGTCGCCTCCCCTCCCCCCCGGAGTCAGGGCGGAGGGGGCGCGGCGTCCGGCCTTGAGCACCCCAGGCGTGAGGAACCTTGCTGGCCTCACCCGGGGTGACTACAAGGCGTGCTCCATGCTGGACCTCCGGAACGTTGCGCAGAACTTCGATGCGGTGGTCGCCCGGCTCAAGACGCGGGGCGGCAACCTGGATTTGGGCCCCTTCCAGCGGCTCTTCGCCGAGCGCCGCGAGCTGTATGTCTCCGTGGAGTCGCTGGCCGCGCGCCGCAACGCCGCCAACGAGGAGATGAAGCGCAAGGCGAAGGAGGACCCGAAGGCGCTGGACGCGCTCCGCGGCGACCTCCGCGCCGTCTCCCAGGAAATCAAGGAGAAGGAAGCGCGCCTCAAGGACGTGGAGGAGGAGCTCAACCGCATCCTCCTGCTCATCCCCAACGTACCCCATGACTCCGTCCCCGTGGGCGGCGGCGCCGAGGACAACGTCCAGGTGGCCGTCTGGGGAGCGAAGCCCGACCTGCTCTTCGCCCCCAAGCAGCACTTCGAGCTGGGGGAGAAGCTGGGCATGCTCGACTTCGAGCGCGCCGCCAAGGTGTCCGGCAGCCGCTTCACCTTCTACAAGGGCGCGCTGGCCCGGCTGGAGCGGGCGCTCGTCACCTTCATGATCGACGTGCACACCAGCAAGGGCTACACGGAGCTGCTCCCGCCCTACCTGGTGCTGCGCGAGACGATGATGGGCACCGGTCAGCTCCCCAAGTTCGAGGACGACGCCTTCAAGACGATGGGCGAGCCGGAGCGCTTCCTCATTCCCACCGCGGAAGTGCCCGTCACCAACTACCACGCGGACGAAATCCTGGAGGGCGAGTCCCTGCCCATCCGCTACTGCGCCTTCAGCCCCAGCTTCCGGGCCGAGGCGGGCGCCGCCGGCAGGGACACCCGCGGCCTCATCCGCCAGCACCAGTTCCACAAGGTGGAGCTGGTGAAGTTCGCCCACCAGGAGAAGAGCCTGGACGAGCTCGAGGCCATGACGGACGACGCCTGCGACATCCTCCGCCGCCTGGGCCTCCACCACCGCGTCATGCTCCTGTGCACCGGAGACATGGGCTTCAGCGCCCGGAAGACGTACGACATCGAGGTCTGGCTCCCCGGACAGAACGGCTACCGGGAGATTTCGTCCTGCTCCGACTGCGGCGACTTCCAGGCCCGCCGGGCGAAGATTCGCTACCGGGCCCAGAAGGGGGACAAGCCCCAGCTCGCCCACACGCTCAACGGCAGCGGCCTGGCGGTCGGCCGGACGACCATCGCCATCCTGGAGAACTACCAGCGCGAGGACGGAAGCGTGGCCATTCCGGAGGCGTTGGTGCCGTACATGGGCGGTTTGAAGGAACTGAAACCGATTTGAGTCTGAATCCGACTTGCAACGCGCGAAGAATCAGGTAGAAGGGCGGCCCCACGGACGTCGGTCCGGGGGGTGCCAAGTCGGCCCCGGTGGTATGGAGGCGTGGCCGAGCGGTTGAAGGCAGCGGTCTTGAAAACCGCAGAGGGTGAAAGCTCTCCGTAGGTTCGAATCCTACCGCCTCCGAGTTTTTGTTCTTGAGTTTGTTGGCTCTTTGACAGAGAAGAGTTGGAGAGATGGCCGAGAGGCTGAAGGCACAGGTTTGCTAAACCTGCATACTCGAAAGGGTATCGAGGGTTCGAATCCCTCTCTCTCCGCCACTTGTTGTTGTAGCAGCGCCGGAAGAAATGCTCCCTTAGCTCAGCTGGATAGAGCGTCGGACTACGAATCCGAAGGCCGGAGGTTCGAATCCTCCAGGGAGCGCCACTTCTTTCGAGCAGTTCTCCATGAGTGACGAAGTTTTCATGCAGCAGGCGTTATCGCTCGCGCGGGAAGCAGCGGAACTCGGAGAGGTCCCCGTAGGTGCGGTGGCAGTGCTGAACGGTGAAGTCGTTGGCACTGGTTTCAATCGCCGCGAAGTGGACCGCAATCCGCTCGCTCACGCGGAAATGTTGGCAATGGATGCCGCAGCCCGGAGAATCGGCGCCTGGCGGCTCTCGGGTGTCACCCTGTATGTGACGCTTGAGCCATGTGCCATGTGCGCCGGAGGACTGGTGCAGTCTCGCGTGACACGACTCGTTTTCGGTGCATCCGATCCGAAGGCCGGTGCGGTGGGCTCGCTGTACAACCTGGTCGAAGAGCCTCGGCACAACCACCGGCTCCAGGTCACGAGTGGTATCCTGGCGGACGAGAGCCGCCTGCTTTTGAAGACGTTCTTCGGGCGCTTGCGTACGAAGAAACGTGACAATTGAATACTGGAGAGCTGGCCGAGTGGTCGAAGGCACCTGACTCGAAATCAGGCATACCGGTAACGGTATCGTAGGTTCGAATCCTACGCTCTCCGCTCCAGATTTTTGGAGAGGTGGCCGAGCGGTTGAAGGCGCACGCCTGGAACGCGTGTATATCTGAAAGGGTATCGTGGGTTCGAATCCCACCCTCTCCGTTGTTGTTTCTGCAGTCCGTGGTTACATCCCTTATGGTCGGGACAACGTGGGGGCGCGAACCCCGCCAGGTCCGGAAGGAAGCAACGGTAGCGTACTTCCGCGTGTGTCCCGGCCGTCCTTTTGAAGAGCCGGTGTCCTGCTAAAGGGCACCGGCTCTTCGCCTTTGCGGGCTGGCCGCCCCCCTCCCCTACTCGCGGGAGAGAATCGTCTCGCGGCCCACCTTCCGGACGATGTGGAAGCCGCCGGCCTGGAGCTCGTCGAGCGCTCGGTCCTCGAAGGTGACGGCGCGGTTGAACGTCCTGTCCCGTAGCGCGCGTTGGAACGCGCCGTCGTGGGGCCAGTCACAGGTGAGCCAGGGAATCCGCTTCCCCAGGTAGAAGAAGCCGCCCGAGCCCCACAGCCCCTCGTTGACGATGAGCAGCCCCCGCGCGTTGCCCCGGGTGGCGGCGACAATCGCCCGGAGCTGGTCTGCCCGCAGGTCCCCGGACGGAAAGAAGGCGGCCGAGGCCAGGCTGGCGACCAGCGCGAGTCCTGCCAGGCCCCACCGCCTCGTTGGCCGAGCAAGCTGGACGAGGCCCGCCGCCACGGGTGGCGCCGCGGCCAGCACCCCCAGCATCAGGCCGGGATAGAGGAAGCGCTCCTCCTTGTGCGCGGTGGCCAGGAGCACGCCGGTGTACACGGCGGCGCACCACAGCGGCAGGGACACGGCGCGGTGCCGGCGAAGCGCGGCGACTCCCACGGGCACGGCGGCCCAGGCCCAGAGGGGCACCGCGGTGAACAGCGGCTTCACGTAGAAGCTGGGTGCATCGGCGCCGAACTGGGCCGCGGCCTTCCCCGAGAGGACGTTGAAGCGGACATAGGCGAAGAAGGAGTGGAACGGCGAGCCCCACGTCGCCCAGTCCAGCGCGCCGAGCGCTACCGCCACGCCCAACCCGCCCGCGCAGGTGAAGGCGAGCAGCCGCCACTGCCGCGCCGCCGCCAGCCACACCAGCGCCGCCAGGACGAAGATGGCCGACGGGTAGCGGGCCACCACCGCCAGCCCCAGGGCCATGCCGCCCACGAGCCCCGCCCTCGCGAGCCGCGCCCTGCGGTCCAGCGCCTCCACGGCGACGATGAGCAGCGAGGCGGAGATTGACTCGGCCATGGTGCGCCCCGCGAAGACGAGCACCGGTCCGTAGAGCCCCACGAGCAACGTCGACAGCAGGCCACCCAAGGTCCCCGCGCGGCGCTGGGCGAAGCGGTACGCGGCCCAGAGACTCCAGGCGTGCAAGGCCACCTGTGGAAGGGCCACCAGGACGCGGTAGGCCCGTGGGTGGGTGATGCCCAGCAGGTCCGCCAGCTTGAGGAAGCCGGCCAGGACACCGGGCACGGCCCAGTTGCGGAGGCCCTCACGCCACTCCCACGCCAGGACGCCGTAGCCGTGGACGCGCCACCAGGCGGGCTCCAGGGATTGGTACACCTCATCCGGGTGGATGCGGCCCAGTTGCACCACCGCGATGAGGCCCGGCAGCAGCGCCACGGCCCCCAGAAGCCAGCGCATCCAGCTCCGGGCCGGCGCCTCTGGCGGCGTGAGCTCGGGCTCCAGCGAGGTAGGCTCGGGTGTCGGGTTGGCGTCAGTGGGCGTGGCGAGGAGGGGCGCGGACACGGGCGCGGCCGACTCTTCCCGCCCGCGTTCCCGGACGCAAGGTGTGAAGCGTTCGGTTGCCCACCCTGGGTCCGAGCCTGACGGGGAGTGGAATCCCACCTCGTGGGAGGGCAACGACATGGATCATTCACGCCGCCGTGTTTAGATGACGCCCCCCATGAGCTACCTCGTTCTCGCCCGCAAATGGCGCCCACAGAAGTTCGACGACATGACCGGGCAGGAGCACGTCGTCCGGACGGTCGCGAACGCCATCAAGATGGACCGGGTCGCGCACGCGTACCTGTTCTGTGGCCCTCGTGGCGTGGGCAAGACGACGGCCGCGCGTCTGCTCGCCAAGGCGCTCAACTGTGAGAAGGGCCCCACCGCCCAGCCTTGTGGCGAGTGCCGTGCCTGCACGGAGATTGCCGCCGGCACCAGCGTGGACGTCGCGGAAATCGACGGTGCCTCCAACAACGGCGTCGAGAACGTCCGCGAGATTCGCGAGAACGCGAAGTACCTGCCCCAGCGGGACCGGCACAAAATCTACATCATCGACGAGGTCCACATGCTGTCGGGAGCGGCGTTCAACGCGCTGCTCAAGACGCTGGAGGAGCCGCCCGGGCACGTGAAGTTCATCTTCGCGACCACGGAGGCGCACAAGCTCCCGGACACCATCCTGTCGCGGTGCCAGCGCCACAACTTCCGTCGGATTCCGGCGGCGCGGATGCTTCAGCGGCTCCAGGAAATCTGCAAGGCGGAGGGCGCTGGTATCTCCGACCGCTCGCTGTCGCTGGTCGTGCGCCAGTCCGAAGGTGGCATGCGCGACGCGCTGAGCCTTCTGGACCAGGTGCTCGCCTCGTGCGGCGCCAACCCCTCCGACGAGGAAGTAGCCGACGCGCTGGGCGCCATCGACCGGACGTTGGTGCAGGACTTCGCCGATGCGCTCGTCCACAAGGACGCGAAGCGGGTGCTGGAGCGCGTGGAGGAGGTCTTCAACCGCGGCCTGGACTTGAAGCGCCTGGCAGAGGAGCTGGCCTTCCAGCTGCGGCACCTCTTCGTCACCAAGACGCTGGGCAAGGCGCCCGACGAGCTGGCCGAGTCCGAGCAGAAGGCGCTGGTGGCGCTGGCTCAGGACGCGGAGGCCGCGCAGCTCACGCGCCTCTTCGACGTGGTGCACGGCTGCATCTGGGACGTGTCGCGCGCGGCCCAGCCCCGGCTGGCCCTGGAGATGGCGCTGCTCAAGGCCATCCAGTTGTCGCCGGGGGGGTCCATTCCCGAGCTGCTTGCCCGCGTGGACAAGCTCGCGGCGGGGATGGGTGAAGGTTCCGCGAAGTCGAACGCTGGAGCGCCGGGAGGTCGCTCCAGTCCCACGAACTTTCGCGCCTGAAGGACGACACGACGCATCCGTGATGCAGGCCGCTGCCCCGGCCCCACGACCGTGGGAAGCGAGGGCTGCGCCTGAAGGGCAGACGCCTGCGCGCGTCGGCGAGCCACCGGCGCCGATGGCGGCCGTGCGCCAGGAAGAGCCGCCGCGCATAGGCCACGCTGGAGCCATGCCCCCGGCCGAGCCGCCGCCGCCCGGGCCCCACATGGAGGGCCTGTCACCGTCAGCGGCCCGCCCCCTGTCGTTCCTCCGTAACGGTGGCGGCGCCACCCCGTCCCCCCAGGGTTATCAGGCCACTCAGGTGGTCCCCGCCGGCCCGGTGCTGGATGGACTGTCACCTTCCGCCGCGCGCCCGCTCTCGTTCCTCCGCAACGGTGGCTCGGCCCAGGCGCCCACGGCCCCTACGTCCCCGCCCCCCGTGCCTCCCGCGGGCGCCACGCCGCTGTCGCGCACCACCGAGCCCGCGGGAGGCACGGGGGGCGGGGACGTAGGGGC
>NZ_JABXEP010000215.1:0-9405 GCF_013372605.1 Myxococcus sp. AM009 | reverse complement strand
GGGGCCATGTGTCGCGGTGGCTCCCAGGACATGGACGGGGTGCCGGGGGAAGGTGGGGATGCTCCTATCAGAAGACCACTGGCCCGGTCCCTGGACGGGGCCCCCGCCGCCAGGAGAAACCCCTCACCGGGCAAGCACGTCATGCCCCGCTGTCGAGCGGCTTACCGTGCTGTCGAGCGCCGCCGCTGCCGCTTGCTCTTCGCGAGCGCGGCGCGGAGCATCGCTCGACGCTGCTTCTCCGCATCATCGAGGGGAGGTGGCTCCTCGAGGCGGGGGAACGTCAACGCGACCTTTCCTCCGAACGGCGCGAAGACTTTGTTGAGCGTCTCGAGCGTCGGGTTCGCGTCTGGCTCGTCCTCGAGCTTCGCGACGACGCTGGTGGAGAGCTTCACCGCGTGCGCGAAGGTCTTCCGGTCCATTCCCAGCATCGTGCCGCGAAGGATTCGCGAGGCGTCTCCGAGACTGAGCTCCCCGCTGGCGACCATCGCGGCGAGCTCTTCCATGAGCGCCTTTCGTTCGAGCGAGGTCATCCGGGCGACGTCAGCGCGCTTCATCCGAAGCTCCGGAGGAGCGCATCCCAGTCGACTGCTCCACCGGCCTCGTACCCTTCCCACGTCGTGGTGCGGGTGATGCCGCCGAGGTCCATCTTCATCGGAGCGAAGCCGAAGGTGGGCGCGAGGCGGACGGTGCAATCCGTTTTGAGCACGGCGATGGTCTTGTCCTACAGGGGTTGTCCGAGTCGCCGCAGCCACCAGCGGCGAGCACTGCCCATGGGTCGCACGTCATCGAGGAACGCTGGCCAACGGCATCAGACCTTTCCCTCCTGCTCTGCGCCTGGAGAGGGACCCCCATATAGTCCTTTATAACGGATTCAAAAGACTCAGGATGCGGACATTCATCCGTTATATCGGATTAAATTGGCTCGGCGGCGCGCGCTTCATCCGTCATGACGGATTCACTCAAGTGTTGAGGCAGACGCCTTTCCGGGAGGGACGGCTGGGCTGCGTGCCGAGCCAGCTTCGACCTCCTGCATCGTCGCGTGCCGAGCTCCGTGTGACTCCGGTCCACACGCAGTGCGGAAGCCTGGGCTCCCGGACGGATTTCCAGCACGCTGGGTTTGCGCCGAGGGAATGTCGCGTGCAATCACCCGTTCCGGGGCGCGTAGCAACCAGCGCGACGTGCAACGCAGCGGAGAGAACCTGACGTGAGTATCCGGGTCGATGTGTGGGAGGGGGCGCGCATCGCGCTGTTCTCGTTGCGTTCCAACCGCCTGCGGACCGTGCTGACGACGGTGGGCATTGGCGTGGGCGTGTGTACGCTGCTGGCCATTGTCGGCATCATCCAGGGCATCAACCGCTCCTTCGAGGACCAGCTTTCGAGCATTGGCGCCAACACGCTCCAAATCTCGAAGTTCCCCTGGACGCTCAACGGCGACTGGTGGACGTACCGCAACCGCAAGGACCTGAGCGCGGACCTGGTGCCGCCCATCCTCAACGCGTCCGAGCACGTGCTGGCCGCGGCGCCGCTCTTCTTCGAGCGCGTGGAGGCCCGCTTCCTGGACCGGAAAATCGGTTCGGTGGTGCTGGTGGGCACCACGCCGGACTACGCCACGGTGAGCTCGTTCATTCTGGAGCGGGGCCGCTTCCTCACCCACGCGGACGTGGACAACCGGGCGCAGGTGGCCGTCATCGGCGCGGAGCTCGTGCGCTCGCTCTTCCCTGGCGTGAACCCGGTGGGGCAGCGCATCCTCTTCGAGGGCAAGCCCTTCCGCGTGGTGGGGACGTTGGAGGCCAAGGGCACCATCCTGGGAGAGAACCAGGACCTGGTGGTGATGGTGCCCTTCCGCACCTTCCTGGCGCAGTACGGCAAGAAGCGCTCGCCCAACATCGCGGTGGCCGTCACGTCGCCGGAGCATGCGCCGGCGGTGGTGGACAAGCTCACCGCGGTGCTCCGCCGGGAGCGCAACACGCCGCCGGGACTGCCGGACGACTTCGCCATCAACCGGCCAGACCAGCTGGCCAACATGTACGCGCAGCTCACCGGGGCGCTCTACGGCGCGGCCACGGGCGTGGGCCTCATCACGCTGCTGGTGGGGGGCATCGGCATCATGAACATCATGCTGGTGTCGGTGCGCGAGCGGACGCGGGAGATTGGCGTCCGGCGGGCGCTGGGCGCCAGGAAGCGCACCATCATCCTCCAGTTCCTGATGGAGGCCTCGTGCGTGTCCGCCCTGGGCGGCACCCTGGGGACGGTGGTGGGCCTGGGGCTGGCGCGCATCGTGTCCTTGATTACGCCATTGGCGGCGGCGGTGGAGCCGCTGACGGTGGTGGCCGGCGTGGGGTTCGCGGCGATGGTGGGGCTGCTGTTCGGCATCTGGCCGGCGGCGCGGGCGGCGAACCTGGACCCGGTGGAAGCGCTTCGCCACGAGTGACGGACGGGAGACGGCGGCGATGATGGCAATCTGGGACACCCTGCGGCTGGCGTTCGGAACGTTCCGTTCCAACCTGCTGCGCTCCTTCCTGACGCTGCTGGGCATCGTCATTGGCGCCACCACGGTGGTGTCGATGATGGGGCTCATCGAGGGCCTGCGCATCCAGGTGAATGAGAGCATGTCCGAGCTGGGCTCCGACTGCTTCCAGGTGCAGCGGCTGCCCTTCGGCGGAAACCTGTCCCTGGCGGAGCTGGCGCGGCGGCCCCGGCTGCACGAGGGCGACCTGGAGGCCATCCGGCTGCAGCCGTCGGTGCTGCTGGCGGCGGCGGAGGACTCCAAGGGTGGACAGAAGGTGTCCACGCAGCAGCGCGAGTCGCGCCCCAACGTGACGGTGTGGGCCGGCACGCCGGAGTACTTCCAGACGAACTCCGTGGTGGTGGAGTTCGGGCGGCCCTTCACGGACGCGGAGTACCTGGATGGCCGCCGCGTGGCGGTGATTGGCCAGGACCTGGCGGACACGCTGTTCCCGGGCGTGCAGCCCCTGGGGCAGCACATCCGCATCCTGGGGCGCAGCTTCCAGGTGATTGGCACGCTCAAGCGCCGCGGCAGCTTCATGGGCGGAGGCAGCCAGGACAACCAGGTGATGATGCCGCTGTCCGTCTACAAGGCGCTGTTCGGGGTGCGCAACTACCGGGTGAGCATCCAGGCGCAGTCGGCGGAGGTGCTCCAGCGCGCGCAGGACGAGGTGACGCTGCTGATGCGGCGGCGCCACAACCTGAAGCCCCTGGAAGAGGATGACTTCTTCGTGTTCTCCAACGAGAGCGCCACGGAGATGTTCAACAACATCTCGAAGGTGATCTCCGCGGCCAGCTTCGGCGTGTGCATGCTGTCGCTGCTGGTGGGCGGCATCGGCATCCTGAACATCATGCTGGTGGCGGTGACGGAGCGCACCCGGGAGATTGGCATCCGCAAGGCGCTGGGGGCGAAGAAGCGGCGCATCCTCGCGCAGTTCGCCATTGAGGCGGTGGTGCTGTCGCTGGTGGGGGGCGTGCTGGGCGTGGGCATGGGCATGGGCCTGGCGCAGCTGGCGAAGTGGATGGTGGGGCTGCCCGCGCAGGTGCCGGCCTGGGCGGTGGTGCTGTCGCTGGCCATGAGCAGCGGCGTGGGCCTGCTGTTCGGCATCTACCCGGCCGCGCGCGCCGCGAAGCTGGACCCCGTGGAGGCCATGCGGACGGACTGACACCGCGCGGGTGCGGCCCAATGGCTGGGAATGAAACGGGGCCTCCTCCGCGCGGTGCGGCAGGAGGCCCCAGGTGTTTCAGCACGTGCGTCCGTGGACTACGGACACGGGGTGCCGCAAATCAACTTCCCGGTGAAGGGGTCCTTCCAGCAGGGCGGCTGGCAGTCGTCGGCGACGGCCGTGGCCGGCGTCATGGTGATTCCCAGGCCCAGCACGGCGGCGGCGGCGGTGAGGACGACGGCGATTCGGAGGTGCTTGCGAGCAGTCATGGCGGTCTCTCCAGCAGCGGTGTCCATACAGCGCGGCGGAGTGTGGAGCCCCGGTCTGACAATCACAATGCGCCGCGTGTTACACGCGCTGCGTCTGAGACTGAAAGGGCTTTTGGCGAAGCACCGTGCGTATGTGTTAAACAGACGCAGCGGAACTATTGCGTGTGTCCGTCTGGGCGAGGTCCGCCGCCTGCCCATTGATAGCCCAACGTCGCGCCCACGCCGATGAATCCCAGGGCGATGAGCCGACGGCCGCTCATCAAGCGGGCGCTGGGCTGGGACAGCTTCACCAGGGCCTCGTGGACGATGACGCCCAACAGCGTGCCCAGGGCCGCGCCGCCGAGCGCGCCCAGGTAGGCGCGGCCCGGGTGGTGGCTCTCGCCGAAGGCGAGCTCGCCCAGGCCCCACGTCCCGAGCGCCGTCAGCGGCGGGGTCAGCACGAAGCCGCCGCCGAAGGCCACGGTCTCCAGCTCCATCCACCGCCCCGGGCTGGGCGCCGCGGGGCGGAAGAAGAGGAGCCGCGAGGGCATGGCCCCCAGGAGCATCCCCGCCGCCGTCTGCGCCGCCGTGGCGCCCACGCGCGTGTCCCCGCCCACGCGGCTGGCGCCCCAGACGCCGGCCACGGGCAGCAGCGCGAGTCCGCCGTGCGCCACCCAGGCCCCCTTTGGGAGCGGGACGTCCTCCGGTTCGATGTACGTGGGCACGGCCGCCCTCTCCGGTGAGGGGGCGGCGGGCGTGTCCAGGTCCCTGGGACGTGTTTCAGCAGGTGGCGCGTCGCGCAGCGGGGCGTCCGCGGCGACCGCGTGACTCAATGCGGGCAGCAGGCAGCCCAGCAGCAGCGTGCACGCGGCGGTGGAGCGTCGGTGTGAGGGCACGTTGGGCATGGCGACACGCGGTGTGTCCCGAAGGTGCGCACGCGGGGCGGGGGCTTCCACCCCCACGGTGGAGCGGTGCCGGCCGCGCGTGCCGGGGTGTCTTCCGTGAGACACCGGCAGGTGCGCCGCGGGCCAGGGGCGCTTAGCTTCCGGCGGTGAAGCTCGCCTGGCTCGTGCCCGTGGCGTTGATTGCCGCCGGGTGTCCCGCTCCCAATCACCGGCATGACCTGCGGCTGCGCGCGTTGCCGGGGAGCAGCCCGGAGGCGCGCTCGCTCGCGTTCTTCCAGTCCTTGGGCGTGGCGCTGGTGCCGGGCCACCGCGTGGAGTTGGTGGAGAACGGCTTCATCTTCGACGCCATCGAGGAGGAGATTCTCGCCGCGCACTCCAGCATCCACATCACCAGCTACATCTGGCGGCCCGGGGAGCCGTCGGACCGGCTGGTGCGGGCGTTGGCGGCGCGGCGGCCCGGGGTGGCGTGCCGCGTGCTCGTGGACCCGCTGGGCAGCGTCAACTTCGAGGCGGTGATTCCCGCGCTGGCGGCCAGCGGCTGTGACGCGCGCTACTTCCGGCCCATCCAGGGCGACTTCGCGGCCCTGGATGCGGTCCGCCTCCGGGCGCGGAACCACCGGAAGATGGTGGTGCGGGATGGCGAGGTGGGCATCACCGGCGGCTGGGGCATCTGGAAGAGCTGGATGGGGAATGCGCAGAGCGCGGAGTACTGGCGCGACATGAACATCCGCGTGGAGGGCCCGGCCGTGAAGGAGATGCAGGTCGCCTTCGCCCAGAACTGGCAGGAGGCCGGTGGAGACTTCCTGCCGGCCACGGACTTCCCGGAGCCCCGCTACGCGGGCGACGCGCGCGCGGGCTTCGTGGCCAGCACGGACAACCGCTTCCTGTCGGATGCGCGGCGGATGACGCTGCTCACCATCGCGGCGGCGGAGGAGCGGCTGTGGATTGCCAACTCGTACTTCATTCCCTCCGACGCCATCAGCGACATGTTGTTGGAGAAGGTGAAGCAGGGCGTGGACGTGCGGGTGCTGGTGCCCGGGCGGCACCATGACGTCGGGCCGGTCCACGCGGCGCAGCGGGCGTCCTATGCGCGCTTGCTGGAAGGCGGCGTGCGCATCTGGGAGTACGAGCTGTCCATGATGCACTCCAAGACGATGCTGGTGGATGATTCGCTGTCCGTCGTGGGCTCCACCAACCTGGACCCGCTGGCGTTGACGACGTTGGAGGAGTGCTCGGTGGTGGTGGAGGACGTGGCGCTGGCGGCGCAGCTCGCCGCGTCTTTTGAGAAAGATATACGCCACTCTCGAGAAATCCACTGGAGCGGGTGGAAGCGGCGTGGGCTTTTGCAGAAGCTGGGTGAGCGGCTGCCGTGGTTCATCAGCAACTATCTCTGACGCCGCCGTGCAGGGCCGGATGGTAGAAATCGGGCATGGCTCGTGCCCGCCCGACGTCGCCTCGCTGCCCTCGTTGTCATGCGCCCATCGTCCTCGAGGAAGGCCGGGTGCTCTACACCTGTGGCTACTGCAACGCCTCCATCGACACGCAGGGTGAGAAGGCGCCGCGTCCCGAGTATCAGGCGCCGGCCTCGACGGAGGCGGGACAGAACTCGGCAGGCCTAGTGGTGGGAGGCGCCCTGGCGGTCTGTTTCATCGCGGGGCTCGTGGTCTTTTACAGCGTCAATTCCGCCACGGAGTTCACCGACGGGCCCATCCCCTCGCGCGGGCCGGGGCCGTCTCCCGTCGTCGCGGCGCCTCTCGTGGTGGAGAAGGCGAAGTTCCAATGGGACTCCCAGGGTGTTCCCCTCGCCGTGGACCTCAACGGCGATGGAACGGACGACATCATCGGCCGTATCCGTCGCCTCAGCTCCGTCGCCGGGAAGACGGAGACGCGCAACCAGGTCGCCGCGTTCGATGGGAAATCGTTCGACCTGCTCTGGGAGGCGGACCTGGAGGGGACGGCCTCGGACTTGTCCGGCACCGTGCACGTCGTTCACCAGGGCGGCCGCCTGGTGATGAGTGAGCCGGGCGCGGTGCACCTGCTCGAGCCTGGGACAGGCAAGGCGCTCGGGCGGGTGGCGCTCTCGGACAAGCCTGGCCGGCTCTGCATCCCCGAGGAGGACACCGAGTCCGTCTGGGTCGAGGTGGTGGATGGGCAGAACCTCCTGCTCAACACGAAGACGGCGACGGCCCGGCCCGCCATCGAGCCGCCGCCTGCCTGCGCGCTGGCCAAATGGAACCACCACGCCTGTTTCCTTCCGGTGTTCAGGAAGAGCGACGTCCCGTGTGCGCGCCCGCGCAACCTCCCCACCGTCCCTGGCTTCCGCGCGGAGCACGTCTACAAACTCGAGGACCTGGACGTCGCGCTGGGAGAGCGCAACCCCGGGAGCCGGGTGCCCATGGTGTCGGTGTTCCGGCGGGGCGAAAAGCCCGCGCTCTGGACGGAGAACGTCGCGGACATGGACCCCCGGAACGTGAAGGAGTCCACGGTGGACGTCATCGAGTTCTCCGAGGACGCGCTCTTCATGGTCTACGCGTTGAAGGAAGGCGGAGAGCAACTCGTTCGCAGGGACCTGCGGACGGGGCGCGTGGGGTGGGACGTCCCCATCCCCAACTCGAAGAGCGGCTCGGGCACATCCCGAATCCGGCAGTACGGTGGGCGCGTCTATGTTCCGCATTGGGTGTGGCTGGATGTCTTCGACGCGAAGACGGGCAACCTGATTGGCACCCTGGGCGCGTGGTGACACGGGCGCAGTGTCCGCCTGCACGCAGACATGAGCGGGGCTGGCAGGGGTGAAATCGCGCGGGCGCGCGGCCAGTCGTAGAGTCGGCTCATGGACACCCGGCATGTCGTGGAGCGGGCCCTCGTGCGCGAGGCACGGCCCGAGGATGACGCGGTGGTGGGGGACCTGTTGGTGGAGGCCTTCCTCACCCAGTACGCGAAGAAGCATCCGGACGTCGTCTATGACGACGAGCGCAAGCGCGAACTGCGGGACGTCGCGTCCCGGCGCGAGGTCGCCACCGTGCTGGTGGCCGAGGTGGACGGGCAGGTGGTGGGCACCGTCGCGCTCTTCAAGCCGGGCGCGCCCGGCTCCGAGGCCTGGCTGCCCAACGCCGCCAACCTGCGCGGCCTGGCCACCGCCGTGAGCCACCATGGCACCGGGCTGGCCCGGCCCCTCATGGACGCCGCCGAGGCCCTGGCCCGCCAGTGGGGCGTGGACACCGTGTGCCTCCACGTCCGCCGGGGCGTGGAGGGCGTGGGGCGCATGTACCTGCGGCGCGGCTACGTGCGCGAACCCGTGGGCGACCTGGACCTGCCCACGGTGTTCCTCGAAGGCTACGTGCTGCGCCTCAAGGCGGACTGACTTCAGCCGCGCAGCGGCAGGGTGAAGGCGAGCTGGAAGCGCGTGCCCGCGTGCTCCGGGCGGACGGTGGCGGTGACGTGCACGCCGCGGCCGTTGTCCGTGGCCACCAGTTGGCCGCGCAGCTGCCCGTTCTCCGTGGCGCCCCGGAAGAGGAACACCTCGGCGGCCTGCGAGAAGATGGCGTCCACGTCGTCGCCGCCCGTGCCCGCGGGGAGCTGGTCCCGCACCCAGGTGGCGAAGCGCACGATGCGCCCGGTGAGCAGCTGCGCGGGCAGCGGCACCGCGTAGCCCCCGCCGAACACCATGGGCGCGGCGGCCAGCAGCACCGCGTCCGCGTTGCGCCCGCTGCCCAGGCCCAGGATGCCGCGCTCCTCCAGCCGCGCCTGCGCCCGGATGGGGAGGAAGTGCTCGGTGGGAAGGCTCAGCCCGGTGTCGCGGCCGGTGGACAGCTCCCACATGGCCGGCGCCTTCAGGCCGCCCTGCTGGCCCATGATGCGCGCGAAGGCGCTGGTGTCCCGGTAGCTGGCCGCCAGCATCGCGGCCACCGCCAGCGCGGGGCTGGTGAAGCTCACGCGCCGCGCCGCGCCGCGCCCCTCGCTGGCCACCACCACGCGGTTGATGACGGCGCACAGCCAGCGCGCGGACTCGTCCTGGCGCAGCGCCGTCCAGGCCTCGGAGACCTGCTCGCGCTCCTCCTCCAGCGCCGCGGCCAGCTCCGCCTGCGCCACGCCCAGCAGCGGCGCGGACACGGCGGCCACCACCGGGAGCTGCGCGCGCTCGCCCAGCGCCGCGAGCTTGCCCAGGAGGGCGACGTCGTCGGTGGCATCCGCGAGGAAGACGGCGTCGGGGCGCTCGAAGGGCTCGGCGTCCAGCGCGCCCTGCACCGCGTCCAGCAGCCCTTCGCGCGCCACGTCCAGCACCTCCACGGTGATGCCCGAGGACGCGGGCACCTGGTCCAGCAGCCACTTGAGGCCGCGCCACGCGGACTCCAGGTGGGCCACGGGCTCGGCGCCGAGCAGGTCCTTCGCCGTGAGGAGCAGCGCCTCTTCCACCAAAGCCCGGGCCGTCTGCCGGGTGGCGGCCTCCGGCGTGACGACGGGCGCGGGCGTGGCGGGCATGCGCGGATTGAGGGCGCGCAGGAAGGCATCCACCGCCCGGGACGCGGCGGCGGGCGTGCCCGCGTCGGCGCGGCTGAGGAGCGTCTCCACCAGGTCCTCGTT
>NZ_JABXEP010000214.1:0-9532 GCF_013372605.1 Myxococcus sp. AM009 | reverse complement strand
CCCTCCCTCTCCCCTCCGACGACTCCCACCCCTCTCTTCCTCCCCAGGGCCACGTCGAGGAGCTCCTCGCTCAACTCTTCTGCCAGGTCCTCGGCCTCTCCTCCCTCTCTCGCCACGACGACTTCTTCTCTCTCGGCGGACACTCCCTCAGCGCCACCCGCCTCGCGGCTCGCATCCGCTCCTCCTTCGGCGTCGAGCTTCCTCTCGCCTCCCTCTTCTCCTCTCCCTCCGTCGCCGCGCTTGCGCAGGTGATCGGCACGGCGGCGCAGGCCCAGGACGTCTTGCGGCCCGCGAGCCCCAGGCCGTCGCGCTTCCCCGCGTCGCTGGTCCAGGAGCGCCTGTGGTACGCGCTCCAGCTCCCGGATGCTCCGCCCTACGTGGTGCAGGTGTCCCTCGTGCTCGAAGGCGCGCTCGACGCGACGAAGCTCGAAGCCGCCCTCGAAACCGTGCTGGAGCACAACGAGACCCTGCGAACGACCTTCCACCTGGAAGCCGACCGCGTCATCGCCAAGGTGCACGGCCCACGGCGTCCGGTCCTCTCGCGAACGGACCTGTCACACCTGCCGCTTGAAGAGGCGCAGCACACCGCGCGCGCCGCCGCCACGCGAGAGGCCCAGCGGCACTTCGACGTTCAGCAAGGCCCGCTCTATCGCTTCGAGTTGGTCCAGCTCGACACGACGGGGCTGCGGCATGCCTTCATCGCCTCGCTCAGCCACCTCGTCACGGATGGCGTGGGCACGCAGGCGTTCATGGAGGAGCTGGTCGCGGCGTATCGAGCGGCTCGCACCGGCGCGCCCGCGCCGCTCCCGCCCGACATCCAGTACGGCGACTTCGCGCTCTGGCAACGCAGCCCGGAGCACCAGCGCCAGGTGGACGCGAGCCTCGAGTCCTGGAAGCAGGCCCTGGCCCACGCGCCGCCGGTGCTGGACCTGCCCACCGACTTCCCGCGCCGCGCTCCCGCGCTCAACGCGAACATGCGCCCCACGCGGCTGACGCTCGCCTCCGGAGACATGAGCGCGCTGGAGGCGCTCGCGCGCCAGGAGGGCGTCTCCACCTTCACCGCGACGCTCGCGCTGACGCAGGCCTGGCTCCACCGCCTGAGCGCCCAGTCGCACGTCGTCGTGGCTTCACCATCCTCCGGGCGCACCCTGCCGCAGACGGAGCACCGGGTGGGCTACTTCGCGAACATCCTGCCCCTGTGCACCGATGTCTCCGGACAGCCCTCCTTCCGGGAGCTGCTCCGCCGCGCCCACGGCGTGGTGCTGCACGCCACCACCCACCAGGAGGTCCCCTTCAAGCGCATCGCGGACGCCGTGCAGCCCGACGCCAGCCGCACCGCGCCGCTCCTGGCGCAGGCCCTTCTTGTCCTGGACCGCTTCTCCCGCCCGTCCTTCGAGGGACTCTCCGCGTCGGAGCTGCTCGGCGACAGCGTCATCCCCGCCTACGACGTGGTGCTCAGCCTGGTGGAGCACCCCGGAGGGGGCATGGAGGGGCTGCTCGCAACCGACAGCGCCCTCTTCACCCCCGCGACGTCCAGCCGCATGGCCCAGGCCTTCGAGCACCTGCTGTCTCAGGCCGTGCGTGCCCCGGACGCGCCCCTGTCCCGGCTGCCCTTGCTCTCGGCGGAGCAGCAGGCGCAGGTGCTGTCAGCCCTCTCGGGTGGACCACAGGACGTGCCCGCCGGCACCTGCATCCACACCTTCTTCGAGGCCCAGGTGCGCCGCACGCCGAGCGCGCCCGCGGTGGCCCATGACACGACGACCTGGAGCTACGCGGAGCTGAATGCCCGCGCCAACCTGCTGGCGCGGTACCTGCTGGAACACGGCCTGCGCCCCGAGGAGCGGGTGGCCCTCGTGATGGAGCCTTCCGCGCAGGGCATGGCCGCGCTGCTGGGCATCCTCAAGGCGGGAGGCACCTACGTGCCGCTGGACGCCAACTGGCCCGAGCCCCGCAAGCGCGCCGTGCTGGAGCGCGCCGGCGTTCGCAGGCTGTGGGTGGACGCGGAGGCCCTGGCCGCGCACCAGGGGCTCGTGCCCCACGTGGAGGTGCCGCTCCAGCCCGAGCACGTGGCGGAGGACCTGGAGCCCGGACCGCGCGCGGTGGCGGACACGCAGCTCGCCTACATCGTCTTCACCTCCGGCTCCACGGGCGAGCCCAAGGGGGTGATGGTGGAGCACCGCTCGGTGGTCAACCACAACCTCGCCATGGCCGCGCGCTTCGGCCTGCGGCCCGGGGACCGGATGCTCCAGTTCGCGCCGCTGAGCTTCGACGCCGCGGCGGAGGACCTCTACCCGCCGCTCGCGGTGGGCGCCACGGTGGTGATGCGCAGCGGGCTGGTGCCCGCGCACGCGATGACGCCGTACCTGGAGGAGACGGACATCACCCTCATCAGCCTGCCGCCCACGTACATCGAGGAGTGGATCCGCCAGATGGAGGCCCTGGGGCAGCGGGTGCCCGCGCGGCTGCGGCTGCTGGCGCCCGGCGGTGACGTCCTCAAGCGCGAGACGTACGAGGCCTGGGTGCGCGTGGGCGGCGGCCACGCCCCGTGGCTCAACGTCTACGGCCCCACCGAGTGCACGATTACCTCCGCCACGTGTGACATCCCCGGCGCGGAGGGCGTGGGCACCGACGCCACGTTCCCCATTGGCCGTCCGATTCCGCGCGTGCGCTTCTACCTCCTGGACGAACACCTGACGCCGGTGCTGCCGGGCCTGCCAGGGCGCGTGTACATCGGCGGCGCGGCGCTCTCACGGGGGTACCTGCGCGCGCCGGACCTGACGGCGGAGCGCTTCATCCCCGACCCGTTCGCCGCCGCGCCGGGCGCGCGCATGTACCACACGGGAGACCTGGCTCGGTTGCTGCCGGATGGGCGCCTGCGCTTCCTGGGCCGCGCGGACCACCAGGTGAAGATTCGCGGCTTCCGCATCGAGCTTTCGGAAATCGAGGCCTGCCTGCGCCGCTTCCCGCGCGTGGAGGAGGCGGTGGTGCTGGCCCGCACCGCGTCCACGGGGCTCCAGCAGCTCGCCGCCTATGTCCAGGCGCCACCGGAGGCCGTGGCCGTCGAGGCGCTGCGCGGGCACGTGGCGGAGCAGCTCCCGTCGTACATGATGCCCGCGGCCTTCGTCGTCATGGCGGCCCTGCCCGTCAACGCCAACGGCAAGGTGGACCGTCACGCCCTGCCCGACCCGGACGCGCACGCGGCGGCCACCCAGGCGCCGGAGCCCCCGGCGAACGCCACCACGGCCCTGGAGCTCCGCTCCACGCTGGAGATGCGGCTGTTGAACCTGTGGCGAGACGTCCTCAAGCAGCCTGGCCTGGGGCCCGACGACGACTTCTTCCAGCATGGCGGAGACTCCATCCTGGGCATGCGCCTGCTCGCGCGCATGGAGGAGGAGTTCGGCCTCCCGGTCCCCCTGGCCACCCTCTTCCAGTACCCCGTGCTGAAGGAGACCACCGACGCGCTCCGGGAGCTGCTGGAGCAGGGCCCGCCGCTCTCCAGCGTGGTGCGCCTGTCCGGGCCGGAGGCCCCCGCGGAGGCGCCCCGGCTCTTCCTCATGCACCCCGGAGATGGGGAGCTGCACTACTACCGCCACCTCGTGCCCCTGCTGTCGCCGCACCTGCGCTGCCACGGCCTGCAGGCGCCGGAGACGATGTCGCATCGCGGGTTCGACACCTTCGAGGCGCGCGTCGCCGCCTACGCGGAGGACATCCGCGCCGTGCAGCCGCGCGGGCCCTACCTGCTCGCCGGCTTCTCGTTCGGTGGGTACCCCGCCTACGGCGTCGCCGCGGCGCTCGAGGCCGCGGGCGAGGAGGTGCGCATGCTCGCCCTCATCGACACCCTCACCGTCCGCGCGCTCAACGCCGTGGCGCCGCTGACGCTGCCGCCAGTGCTCCAGCTCGCGAAGACGTTCGAGGTGCTCGACGCGGCGCTGGAAGCGGAGCTCGCGGGCCTGCCGTCAGAGGGCGCGCAATGGGAGCGCGTGGCGGCCCGTGCCAGGGAGCGCGGCACCGTGGCGCCCCACTTCACCGGCGCGGACCTGAAGCGCATGTGGCACCTGGCCGGAGAAATCCTCCCGCCGCAGGTGCGCACCTGGCGCGTGCCCGACGTGCGCGCGCGACTGCTGCTCTTCCGGGCCGACGGCAACCCGTCACTGGACGAGACGCTCGGCTGGAGCCAGGACGTCCCGCGCGAGCGCATCGACGTGGTGCCCCTGCCGGGTGGGCACTCGGGGGCCATCGAGCCCCCGACGGTGAGCGTGCTGGCGCGGTACCTGGTGGAGAAGGCGCTCGGTGAGGCGTAGCCGGCGCGGCTAGCGCAGGCGCCCCTCCAGCCACGACTTCGTGAAGAGGTTGGGGCTGAGGGGCGCCAGCTGCACGTCCTCGTAGCGGACCACCAGCTGCGTGCCCTCCTCCTCCTCCTGCTCGAAGACCTCGCGGTAGTGGATGATGGGCTGCTGGGTGACGGGGTCCTTGAGCTTCTGGTAGCTGCGGACCAGGTCCGTGCGGAGCACCCGCCCGGAGGGCGCATAGCCGATGCGCTTGACGATGTTGAGGTCCGGGTCCAACCACAGCCGCAGGTGCGCGAAGCTCACCTCGGTGTCGGGCCGCGCGGACAGGTACACCTTGCGGTAGCGCGTGCCCTGGATGACCTCCTCCCCTTCGTCCACCGCGGTGTAGTCCTCCGACAGACGCGAGCGGTCGAAGTCCCCTTCGCAGGCGATGGTGCCCACGATGTTGGCGCGCCGCGTGGTGCGCTCCCAGTGGCCCAGCGCGGCGTTGTACTCCCACAGGTTCTTCCCGATGCGCAGGTAGCCGCCTCCCGCCAGGTTCCGCGGCTGGGTGATGACCATGAGGAAGTTCTGCGACGAGTCCCGGCGGTACACCTGCATCTCGATGAGCCGCTCGATGCCGTCCTTGCGCGTCTCGCGGATGCGGACCACGCCCCGGTAGTCGCTCTGCATGGACATGCGCTTGTCCACCTGGCGCACCAGTTCGTCCGCGGAGGGCTTTGCCTCCGTTGCCTCCTTTGCCTCCGCCGCGACAGCCAGCACGGGTAGCAGCAACAGCGCGAGGACGAACGAAGGCAGCGGGATTCGAGTGCGCATCAAAGGGAGTCCATGGCGGAGCGAGGAGAGAGGGAGGAAGCGCGAGCAGCAGGGATGATGGACGCCAACGTCGCCCCGACCGTGGCCAGGATGACGGCGGCCACCACGTGCCCGGGGCCCGGCGCCAGCGGGAGCGTGTCGCTGAAGAGGAAGCCGGACAGGGCCTCCGGGAGGGAAATCGCATCGCGGAGCAGGACACACACGCCCGTGGCCACGAGGGCGCCCAGGCCGGAGGACACCGCGCCCAGCAACATGCCCTCCAGCATGAACATGCCGACCACGGACCGGCGATGCATGCCCACCGCGCGCAGGGTGCCCACCTCGCGCGTCCGCTCCCGCACGGCGACGCTCAGGGAGACGAACAACCCCATCATCACCACCGCCAGGGTGATGGCGCCCACCAGCACCGTCAGCGCGGCCAGGCCCGCGGAGATGAAGCCGAGGAAGGCGGACTCGTCCTCCCACGTCGTCACGTCCACGCGCTGCCCCGCCCAGCCTTCGCGCAGCAGGGGTGACAGCTTGTCGCCGTAGGCCTCGCGCGCGGGCGGCAGCACGGTGAACCCCGCCTGGCGCAGCGAATCCCGGAGCTGGCCCGCCAGCCCGTCCACGTCCAGCATGTCACCGTCCGCGCCGGCGCAGGCCACCTGCAGCACGCCCGCGGAGCCGGGCCGGTAGCCGTCCAGCTCGCGCAGCGTCGCGTTGGAGACGAGGATACCCGCGCTCTCGCCCAGCAGGCCCGCGCGCTCGGTGATGGCCACCACCTCCACGTCGAGCGCGTTGCGCTGGCCCCCCACCGTCTGCGTGAAGAGCGTCGCCATGTCACCCAGGCGCACGTGGAGCCGCCCGGCCAGCTGCGTGGACAGGGCCACCGTGCGCGGCCGCGCCAGCGTCTCCAGCGCGCCGTCCTTCACCTTGAAGCGGCGCAGCGCGGCGCCCTCGCCCTCCACGTCCAGCGCCACCACGTAGGAGCGCACCCGGTGACGGCCCGCGCCCGCGGTGGCCTGTCCCCGCCCGCGCTCGCGCAGCAGGCAGCCGTCCGGAACCAGCGGCTCCACCACGGCCCGCACCCGCGCGGCGTCCCCCACCACCGGGGAGATGCTGTCGGGGTGGACCTTGAAGAAGCCTCCCACGTTCAGCTCACCGCTCAGGAACGTCGTCACGACGTCCTTCTGCGTCGCGGCGACGCCCGCGCTCAGGGACATCACCCCCACCAACACGCCGCTGGCGGCGGCGATGACGGCGAAGAGCAGCATCCCCTGCTCACGGCGGAGGAACAGGTTGCGCAACGCGATGCCAAGAAGGCCCCTCATCCGTCCATCTCCCGCAGGCGCATGGCCACCGCTGGCGTCACCGCGCTGCCGCGCCACGCCGGAATCCAGGTGGCGACCAGCACCACCAGCGTCACCCCCACGCCCACCACGGCCGCGTGCCACGCCGCCAGCTCCGGCCGGAGCACCGCGCCGCCCAGGAAGAACTGCAGCGCCTCGTCCCGCACCGCGATGCCGTCCGCGCCCAGGCCCCACAGCAGCGCCGCGCCCAGGCCATGGCCCAGCAGGCTCCCCACCGCGCCCAGCACCAGGCCCTCCAGCATCAGCCCGAAGAAGACGTCCCGGCGCTGCATGCCCACCGCGCGCAGGGTGCCCACCTCGCCGACCCGCTCACGGGCCAGCAGCAACAACGTGCCCGCCGACACGCCCAGCACGAACAGCCCCATCATCCCGCCGAGCGCCACCAGCAACACCTGCGTCATCCCCACCATGCCGGTGACGAAGCCGCCCACCTCACGCCAGTCCGCCGTCGCCAGGGGCACGCCCTTCGACTGGGCGAGCTGCTGGATGCGCTCCGCCACGGCGTCCGAATCGGCGTCCGGCGTGAGCACGAGCGCGGCGTGGAAGATGCCATCTTCCAGGTCCGCCGCATCGAAGGTGGGGGGCAACGACGCGCGCGCGAAGGTGGGCGCCGGCGCGTCCTCGGTGGGAGCCGCGGGCTCCACGTCGAGCATCCGCGGCGGGCTGAACGTGTCGAACGAAGGGGCTTCCTCCTTCGAATCCATGCCCACGGCGGCCAGCAACTGCTTCGCCTCCTCCATCTGCTCGCGCGTCATCCGTCCGGACAGGTGACGCACGGTGGCCAGGTCCAGGAGCGAGGCGCCGTTGGCCTGGCTGCCGTCCCCGCCCAGTCCCCGGAAGCGGTAGGTGCCCCAGACCTTCACGGCCACGCCCGGGTCGTTGTCCAGCGTGCCCTTGAGCACCAGCGTGTCACCCGGACGCACCCGGTACAGCGGCAGGTGGGGCGCCAGCGTGCCGTAGAACGCCTGGAAGCGCGCGTCGAAGTTGCCATCATCCAGCGCCCAGAACTTCTCCAGCAGCGGCTCCAGCTCCCCGGGCTGCCCCAGCACCGCCTCCAGCGCGGCCCGCAGCGCCGTGGCCCGCTCCACGTCCAGGCGCGACAGCAGGTCGGGGATCTCCGCGAGGCTGCGCTCCACCTGCGTGCCCAGCCGCTCGTCGCCCGCGAAGGTCGCCCCGCGCTCGCGCTCGCGCTTCAGCTCGTCCAACCGGACGGCCATGGGCAGCTTGAAGGAGCGCTCATAGACGGCCTGCCCCAGCAGCAGCCCTCGCGTGCCCCGGGGAGGCAGCTCTCCGGAGACGAGCTCGAAGCGGCCGAACGCCTTCGCGAAGCCGCCCAGGTCCGTGCCCACGTAGTCGAGGTACATGGACTCGCCTTCGCCCACCTGCTTGGCCACCCGGTTCTCCAGGAACTCCAGCACCGGGAGGGGCTCGGCCACGAAGCGCTCCCAGAAGGACGGCGCCAGCGCCTGCTCCAGCGCGCGCGCGTCCTCCTCGCTTCCAGCGCTCTGGGAGAAGGCCTCATCGCGGCGACGCGAGTCCCTGGCGACGCGCTCGAGCGCGCGCCGGAGGTCGTCCGCCATGCGGCCCAGCCGCGCGTCTTTTTCGGCCGAGGCCGGCGCGCGCGCCACGTCGCGCACCGCGGCGAGCTTCTCATCCAGGTAGTTGCCGCGGAACACCCGGCCGGTCCCCACCTCCAGGGGAACGACGTCGCGCACGCCGTCCACGCCAAGCAGCAGCTCGCGGGTGCGGGCGTAGTCCGGCAGGGGCACCATCTCCGGAGCCCCGCCCGGCCCCAGCGACATCTGCGGCCCTTCGGCGGAGTTGGCGTTGTAGACCTGGAGGTGGCCCGCCCCGCTCTCAATCATGCTGAGGCGGGTGCCGTCGTAGATGCTGCCGACCAGGGACAGCCCCAGCGTCAGCAGGGCCGCCATGCTGGCCGCGAGCAAGCCGACGAGCCAGCTCCGGGGGCGGGAGCGCACGCTCTGCAGCGCGAAATGGAAAAGCATGAACCCCGAATCCTAAGGATTCGAGTCCCGTGAAAACAAGCGCCGCGCTCAAGGCGCCTGAATGACGCTGAGCAGCAGGGCCACCTGCGCATCGGTGAGCAGTGAAACATCGAGCTGTTCGGGGTCGACGAGATGCCGGATGTGTGCCGCGAGCCTCGCGACGGAGGCGTGCTCGAACAGCACCGTCACGGGCAACCGCAAGCCGGTGCGCTCCTGGACACGAGCCAGGACGCGGGTGGCCTGCAGCGAGCTGCCACCGAGCGTGAAGAAGTCCGCGTGCGCGCCCACGTCATCCACGCCGAGCACGTCGCGGAAGGCCTCCGCCACCACGACCTCCAGCGGCCCCGCCGGGGTCCGCGCGCCGCCGCCCGACAGCATCGCGCCAAGCGCCTCGCGGTCCACGGCGCCACGGGCCTGCCTGGGCAGCGACTCCAGCACGTGCACCTGTGCATCCGCGCCGTCCACGTCCGCCAGCACGCGGGCCTCGCCCGACTCCACGGCCAACGCGAGGGCGGCCAGTGCCTGGGGGAGCTCCAGCATCCGGTACCCCGGGGGCGACGCAGTCAGTCCACGCGCCATGCCCGTGTCGCGCACGGAGCTGAAGGCCACCGACACCGCGCGCCGGCCCTCTGTCACGAGCGCCTCCGCGTACCGGTCCAGGAAACCCGTGGCCGCGCAATAGCCCGCGTGGAGCCCCGCCCCCAGCGTCCCCATCAATGAAGAGGCGAAGACGAGCTGCGCCTCTGGCCGCGTCCGCAGCGCGTCCGCGAGCGCCACCGCGCCCAGCACATGGGCCGCGGCGCCCTCCACGAGCGGCGCGGGCGCCTCGTTCATGAGGGGCACGGAGCTCAACGTACCGGCGAAGTGGAAGGCGCCGTCGAGCTGCCGGCCATGGCGCGCCTCCGCGTCGGCCAGCACCCGCCGCAGCGCCTCCGGCGCCGTGACGTCGGCGGTGACGTACTCCGCCGCCCCCAGCTCGCGCTCCAGTGACGCCACGGCGGCGTCCCGCTGGCGGCGCCCCACGAGCAGCAGGCGCGCGCCCAGCCCGTGTCGCAGCTGGCGCGCCCAGGCC
>NZ_JABXEP010000213.1:0-9719 GCF_013372605.1 Myxococcus sp. AM009 | reverse complement strand
CGCCGGCTCCCCGCCCGGGCCCCCCCACCGGGTCAGTCCGGGGTTCCGGGGGTCGTCCAGGCCCCCATGCAACCTCCAAGAACTCCTGCGAAGCCGCCTCTTGTGGCATATACCCACACCATGCCTTCCGCCCTGACCGCCTCCGAGATTCGCGAGGCGTTCCTCAAGTTCTTCGAGGAGCGCGGCCACCGCCGTGTGGCGTCCTCCTCCCTGGTGCCCGCCAACGACCCGACGCTGATGTTCACCAACGCGGGCATGGTGCAGTTCAAGGACGTCTTCACCGGCCGTGAGACGCGCGACTACCGCCGCGCCACCACGTCGCAGAAGTGCGTGCGCGCCGGCGGCAAGCACAACGACCTCGACAACGTCGGCTTCACCGCCCGGCACCACACGTTCTTCGAGATGCTCGGGAACTTCTCCTTCGGCGACTACTTCAAGTCCGACGCCATCGCGTACGGCTGGGAGTTCGTCACCCGGACACTCGGCCTGTCCACCGACCGGCTCGCCGTCACCGTGTTCAACGGCGAGGGCGGCACCCCCTGGGACGAAGAGGCCTACGAGCTCTGGAAGAAGCAGGGCGTCCCCGCCGAGCGCCTCTACAAGCTCGGCCTCAAGGACAACTTCTGGGCCATGGGCGACACCGGCCCCTGCGGCCCCTGCTCCGAAATCCACTACCACCAGGGCGACGACATCCCCTGTGTCGAAGAGGCCGAGGGCAAGAAGTGTCTGGGCGTCGCCTGTGACTGCGACCGGTGGCTCGAAATCTGGAACCTCGTGTTCATGCAGTTCGAGCGCAAGGAGAAGGACGGCCCCCTCATCCCCCTGCCGAAGCCGTCCATCGACACCGGCGCGGGCCTGGAGCGCATCGCCTCCGTCGTCCAGGGCAAGCGGTCCAACTACGAGACGGACCTCTTCCAGAACATCCTCGCCACCGTCAGCGAGCTGTGCGGCAAGCCCTACTCGCAGGAGTCCGGCGCGTCCCAGCGCGTGGTCGCGGACCACGGCCGCGCGGCGGCGTTCCTCATCTCGGACGGCGTCCAGCCCTCCAACGAGGGCCGCGGCTACGTCCTGCGCCGCATCATGCGCCGCGCCATCCGGCACGGCACCCAGCTGGGCCTGGAGGACGTCTTCTTCTTCAAGGTCGTCGACCGCGTCATCGAGCTGATGGGCGACGCCTACCCCGAGCTCCGCGAGAGCCGCACCTTCGTCCTGGAGGTCTGCCGGCACGAAGAAACGAGCTTCCGCCAGACGCTCAGCCGCGGCCTCAAGCTCATCGAGGAGGAGCTGTCCGAGTTGCAGAAGGCCGGCGGCAAGCAGCTCTCCGGCGACGTCGTCTTCCTGCTCCACGGCACCTACGGCTTCCCGTGGGACCTCACGCAGATCATCGCCCGCGAGCGCGGCTTCGACGTGGACCTGGTCCGCTTCGAGGAGCGCCTCAAGGAAGAGGCGGACAAGAACAAGTTCGCGGGCTCCGGCGACAAGGCCACGGGCGAGGTCTACCTGAAGCTGGCGGAGCGGCTCGGGACGACGGAGTTCCTCGGCTATGACGGCGAGGGCCACGAGGGCGAGGGCAGCATCCGCGCCATCGTCAAGGACGGCTCCGAGGTCACCCAGGCCACGCAAGGCGACACAGTGGAGCTGGTCCTGGACCGCACGCCCTTCTACGGCGAGTCCGGCGGACAGATGGGCGACACCGGCCGCATCGTCGGCCACGGCGGCAAGGCGGTCGCGAAGGTCACCGACGCGCAGCGCCCCGTGCCGGGCCTCGTGGTCCACTCGGTCGAAGTCTCCGAGGGCACCTTCAAGGTCGGCGACATGGTCCAGGCCGGCGTGGACTCGGAGCGCCGCAAGTCCATCCGGGCGAATCACTCCGCGACGCACCTGCTCCACAAGGCGCTCAAGCTCGTGCTCGGTGAGCACGTGAAGCAGGCGGGCTCCGTCGTCGCGCCGGACTACCTGCGCTTCGACTTCGCGCACTTCTCGCCCGCCACGTCCGCGCAGCTCGAGCAGGTCGAGGACCTGGTCAACGGCTGGATTCGCGACAACGCGGGGGCCGAGACGCGCATCATGAGCCTGGAGGACGCGAAGAAGTCCGGCGCCGTCGCCATGTTCGGCGAGAAGTACGGCGAGACGGTTCGCGTCGTCACCGTGCACCCCGAGTCCACCGAGCTCTGCGGCGGCACCCACGTGCGCCGCAGCGGTGACATCGGCCTGTTCAAGATTACCAGCGAGAGCGGCGTGGCGTCCGGCGTGCGCCGCATCGTCGCGCTGACGGGCATCGGCGCGCTCCAGCACGTCCGCGAGCAGGAGCACGAGCTGCGCAAGGTGGCCGAGCTGTTCAAGTCGAGCCCGAAGGAAGTCTCCAAGCGCGTCGAGGCGACCCAGAAGCGCGTGAAGGAGCTGGAGCGCAAGGTCGAGGAAGTGGCCGTCAAGGCGCAGACGGCCAGCAGCAAGGACCTGCTGGAGCAGGCTCGCGACGTGAATGGCATGAAGGTCCTGGCCACGAAGGTGGACGCGGCGGACGACAACGTCCTGCGCGGCATGGCGGACCAACTCCGTGACCGCATCCGCTCGGGCGTCGTTGCCATCGGCGGCGAGAAGGACGGCCGGGCCATCATCCTGGTCGCGGCCACCAAGGACGTCGTGGCCAAGGGCATCAACGCCGGCGCGCTGGTGCGCGAGATGGCCAAGGAGGTCGGCGGCAAGGGCGGCGGCAAGGCGGAGATGGCCCAGGCCGGCGGCCCGGATGCCTCGAAGCTCCCCGCGGCGCTGGAGAAGCTGTACGAACTGGTGAAGGGCATGGGCACCGCGTGATGAACCACCGGGCCTCGGCTTCCGTGGCGCTCCTGGCGGCCTCCCTCGTTCTGGGTGGTTGCAAGGAGGAGTCCGCGCCCGATTACGCGGGCACGGGTGATGACCGGACGCTTCAGAAGCTCCGCCAGGAAGTGGACCGGGTGAACCAGGGAGGCCGCCCCTCCCAGGGCCCCGAGGCCACGCGCGGAGACCCGAACGCGAACCTCGCGGGCCTCGCCGCGGGCATCAACGTCCCCACCGAGCGCGCCTGGGAGCTCCCCTCCCCCAACGACGCCGTGCGCCTGGAGACCCTGTCCGTGAAGCTCTCCGGACTGGAGGCGTCGCACTCGGTGAAGGGCTCGGGGAAGGTGAGCCTGACCTCCGAGGACCTGTTCTTCCGCGTGCAGCTCATGACGCAGAACGTGGGCGGCGCGCCGCTCACCCTGGACCTGGACGGGGCGAAGCTCTTCGGGGCTGAAGGCCAGTCGTATGCCGTGGCCCGGGATGCCCAGGTCGTCGGGGGCACCCGCCCCCTTCGCCGCACCTGGGCTCCGGACGAGCGCACCGACGTGGTCCTCCTCTTCGAGCTTCCTCCGGAGGCCCTTCGGGATGACGGGCTGCACCTGTTGCTTCAGGGCTCCGGGGGGGATGTGCGGATTCCGTTGAAATGAGCGGGACCGCGTCCAAGCTCCTCCCGCTTCGCATCCGCCTCCCGTACACGACGGAGGAGGAGTTCATCGACAAGTACGGCTCGAACGTGGCGCGCGGTGGCGTGTTCGTCGCCACGCGCGCCATGAAGCCCGAAGGCACCGGGCTGGCGTTCGAGTTCGTCCTGGCCGACGGGGCACGGCTGCTTCGCGGCGAGGGCATCGTCGTGAAGGCCCAGGTGGACGCGGTGGGCGGGCGTACCGGCATGACGGTGCGCTTCGTGAAGCTGGACGCAGCGAGCAAGGCGCTCATCGACCGGGTGGTGGCGAAACGTACCGGTAGTGTGGAGCCACAAGCTCCCGCCCAAGTCCTGCCCCCTCCTCCGGCCCCTGCGCCCACGCCGCCTCCGGGACTCGTTCGCCGCGCACCCGGCGCAAAGGCTTCGAATGCGGTGCGGCCCACGCTGGAGGATGCGCGCGTCGAAGGCACGACGGCTGGAGCTCCTGACGCGGTGGCGGTTCCGGAACCCACGCCCAGCTCCGAGACTGCCAAGGCGGATGATGACGCACACTCGGAAGTACCGGACTCCGGCACGGCTGCTCCGTCCTCCGAGTTCGAGCAAGTGCCAGATGCGCCTGCGTCCAGCACGGACGCGCATGCGGTGTCCGGTGAGGCGGACACGGGCTCACTTGAGGCTTCTGATTCAGGGGCTCCGAGCACGCGGGACGCCGACGCGCGTCCGGGACCAGTCGCTCCGCGCTTTGAAGCTGATTCGAGCGACGGGCTCGACTTCGCCATCACCGCGAGCCTCGCGGCGTCCGAGGATGCAGATGGCACTGAGAATGCCGTAGCCAAGCCAAACGGCCAGGGTGAGCCTGCTAGAGCGCCACTCGTCCTGGAGGATTCGTCGACCGACGCCAGCACTGCGCCGACAGCTGCCGCGACTCCGGACCTGACGGAGGAGACCTCCGACGCGCGGGCGGCGAGCGAGCCAGTGGAGGCGACTCAAGCGCTGCTTGGTGTCCCGCCGGCGCAGGAGACAGGCGACGATGCGCATGCCGGAGCCGAGCCCACCGGCTCCGCGCTTCCTGCCTCCCCGCCTGGCCCTGGTGGAACCGCGCCCGCCCCAACCCTGCCTGCGCCTGACGAATCCAAGCCCGTACATGGAACGGGTGACGGCGCCGCGGATGCCAGGCAGTTCGGTGCAGCAGCGAGCGATGGACCCGCCTCGGCAACGGAGCCCGTTACGGAAGGCACTGTTGTCTCGACGAAGCACGGCGAACCCGCTCCGCGCCTGCAAGCGGCCTCCACTCCGGCGACGGATGCAGATGCAGCGGCGCCCCACGGAGCATCCGTTGCTCAGGCGAGCACCCCATTCGTCGCGGAAGCTGGCACTTCCGCAACAAGGGAGCCCTCCGCGACGAGTCCGGCTACGGGCACCGCTCCCGCCAACGAAGCAGCCACGGAACCCTCGGCGCCGTTTGCGACCACGAGTGCCGCGCCTCCCTCTGAGGGCAGCGATACATCCACGACTGAAGCACTCGCAGAGACCTCGACCACAAGCGCCGAGCCCGGCATTGCCGCGGACGACAAAGCAGCCCCGGCATCCTCCGAAACGGCGCCCCCCGCGAGCGAAGAGCGAAATGCCGATGCCGGCGACGCATCACCGACTGCCACTTCGACCCCAAGCGTCGAGTCGTCCACCACCGAGGCAGGCCTCGTAGCAGCCCCGGAGGCTTCCGCGACGGCCGCGCTCCCTCGTGCAGAGCCCGACGCCGAAGCAGGCGACGCATCCACCACGAAGCCCTCCGCAGCGACGTCACCTCTGCGCGATGCGCCCGTCGCCGAGACAAGCAACGAAGTAGCTAGCGCGCCCCAAGCAGCGGCGCCGAGCGCCGAACAATGCGGCCCGGATGCCGCGTCCGAATCCAGCACGGATGCCCCCTCCGGCAGTGCTCCCGGCGAGGCATCATCCGCGCCGAACACCGAAACAAGCGGCCCGGATGTCGCGTCCGAATCCAGCACGGATGCCCCCTCTGACAGCGCCCCCGGCGAGGCACCATCCACACAGGCAGTGACCGCGCTCCCGAGCGCACGTGACGTCGTCAAGACGGCGCCTGACGCCCCGGATGCGAAGCCCGCTGAGCCTCCGCAGGACGCCTCCGCATCAGGTGACACTCCGTCCCAGGCACCAGCCAGTGCAGCCCCCACGGCCGAGTCGAGTCCACCCCCAGCGCCGACACACTCGACCACCGAGCCGCCCGCTCCCGAAAGTACGCCCCCCAGCGCGGCCTCGGATGAAGCTGCTCTGTCCAACACGGAAGCGCGCGCCGCGCCCACCGGGGCCGCCACGGAAGCAACTCCAGTCCGTATTGAATCCGAGCCCACGCCCCCTGTCCCCCTGGACGCGGACGTGCCACGCAACCGCCGCCGTGCCCTGCTCGAAGTCCCCCTTCCTCAGCCGGCCTCGACGCCCGCGCTCCCCGAGGTCGTGCTGGGCATCGACCTGGGCACCTCCCATGCGCGCGTCGCCATCGTCCAGGACGGGATGCCCAAGCTCATCCCCCTCCCCGGCACCACCACCACGGACCTCCCCGCGCTCATCGCGGTGAATGGTACCGGCGACCTCGTCGTCGGCGCCGCGGCGCAGACGGAAGGCCAACGCGCCCCCCGCCGTGCCATCTCCGGCCTCAAGCGGCTGCTGGGCCTGAAGCCGCGCTCTCCACAGCTCCGCTGGCTCGCCCCGTTGCTCCCCTACCCCGTCACCACCGACGCGAATGGGGACTCCGCCGTGGAGGTCCGGGGCCGCGTCATCTCGCCGACCCTCTTCACGGCCATGCTGCTCCGCGAACTGAAGCAGGCCGCCGCGGCGCACCTCGGCCGCAAGGTGACTCGCGCCGTCATCTGCGCCCCCACGCACTTCACCGACCGCCAGTGCGCGGCCCTTCGCGAAGCCGCCACGCTCGCGGGGCTCGATGCCCAGCGCATCCTCATCGCCCCCGCGGCGGCGGCGCTCGCGTATGCCCATGGCCGGGGGCTCGCGCGGAAGCGGGTGCTCGTCGTGGACCTGGGTGGCGGCGGGCTCCAGGTCTGCGTGGTGCAAGTCACAGGCGATGACCTCGAGGTCATCACCACCGGGGGCGATGCCACCCTCGGCGGCATGGACTTCGATGCACGCATCGCCGAGGCCATCGCCAGCGACCTCTCCGAGCAGGGCGTGCCCAAGCCGGACCATCCCCTCGACTGGGCCCCCCTCCGCACCGCCGCCGAGTCCACGAAGGTGGCCCTCTCCAGCCAGGAGCAAGCGGACGTCACCCTCCCCTCGGGCACCGTGCCACCCCTCAACCGGGAGCGCGTGGAGGCCCTCACCGCCGACCTCGCCCAGCGCGTCACCACCGTGGTCCGCGACGTGCTCGAATCCAACGCGCTCTCCCCCCAGGGGCTGGACGCGGTGCTCCTCGTCGGCGGGCAGGGCGCCGCGCCCCTGGTTCGCCGCCGGCTCGAAGAGAGCCTGGGCGTGAGCGTGCGCGACGACGTGGACGCGCGGGGCAGCGTGGCCCTGGGCGCCGCGCTGCTCGGACAGGGGCTCCTGCTCGCCGAGGCCGGCAAGCCCGCGGCCACCGTCTCAGAGGTGCTCTCCTCGCCGCTCTCCGTCGCCGAGCGCGGCGGCACCTTGCGCCGCGTCCTCGAACGAAACACCCGCCTGCCCGCCACCAAGACGCTGGTGCTTCCCACCGCGCCGGGTCCGCTCGAACTGGCCGTCTTCCAGGGAGCCGCCACGCAGGCCGCCGACGCCGAGTACCTCGGCCAGCTCACCCTCGACGTGGAGCGCGCGGGAGAGGTGGAGCTGCACCTCGCGCTCTCGGTGGATGGGGCCCTGTCGCTCGAAGCCACCCTGCCCGGCGTGAAGCGGCACGTGGTGTCCCTGGCCACGGAGCACCTGGACGACGCGGCCTTCGACGCGCTCATCGCCCGCTCGCCGCTCATCCCCGAGCCGGAGCGGCGCCCGGGTGGCGTGCTGTCCGGACTGAAGAAGCTCTTCGGCCGCCGCTGAGCCCCTCCCCGCCCGTCCGCGCGCGAGTCACGGCGTCCTTCGCCCCGTGGGCCGATGCGCCCGCGGCCATCCAGGCCACCGTGCGTCCCTGTGGCTCTCTCTGTAACCATGGCGACAGATGGCCAGCTTTCCGGTGACTGTTTTCCCCGGGAGGAATGCGATGCGACGTTCGATTGTGGGTGGAGTCGCCACGGCGGCGCTGGGCATGGTGGGGCCGGCCTTCGCCATCGAGGCACAGCAGGTGGGCGAGCGGCTGCGCGTCAAGGAGCAGCCGCTGGTGGGCGTCGACGTCCGGTTGGGCCTCGGCAACTTCACCGGAGACCTCGGCAGCAACACCAAGGTGGGCCCGCTGCTGGGCATCAACGCCAGCGCCTATCCCTGGCAGTACGGCGGCGTCGAGGTCGGCTACGAAGGCCAGCGCCTCCCCATTGATGACACGCGCCTGCGCGACAACGGCGATGGCGAGGGCGTCTGGCGCCACAACGCCACCCTGCTCGCCAAGGCGGGACCGCTCATCGACGAGAAGTGGCGCCCCTTCGTCGGCGCGGGCGTCGGCCTGAGCTACCTCAACCCCTCGGACGGCGCGGACGCCTTCTACAACAACGACTGGCAGACGGAGCTCCCGCTGGCCGCGGGCCTGGACTACCGCTTCGGCAACCTGGTCGCCGGCGCGCGCGCCACGTATCGGCTCGTCGGCGGGGAGGGACTCATTCGAAACCCCGTCACCAACGCCGACGAGAAGGGCAGCCTCTTCAACGGCAACGTGATGATTGGCGGGCAGTTCTAGCCCGCCCCCATGTCACAGGCCGAAGCCGTCCAGCAGCACCTCGGGGCGGGGATTCTTCTCCCACGCCTCGAGCACCGCCACCGCGGGCGAGCGCCCCGACGCGGCCACCGCGTCCAGCGCGTCCAACAGGGGCGCATCCTGCGCATCCAGCCGCATCAGGCCCCGGCGGGAGATGGCCAGCATCTCCGCCGCCAGGCGGTGCAGCTCCTGCGCACCCAGCCGGCCGCCCAGGCCCTCGCGACGCGCCGTATCATGGAAGGCCAGGTGCTCGGCGTAGGTCAGCTTCGGGAGCAGGCGCTCGGCCTCCTCCAGCGCGGTGGCGTCGTACAGGATGCCCCGCCAGAGGGCGGCCAGCGCCCCCGTCATCGCTGGACTCACGCAGTCCGCGCCGCGCACCTCGACCACCGTCTTCAGCCGCACCTCGGGGAAGAGCGTGGACAGGTGGTCCGTCCAGTCGTTCAGGTCGGGCGGCTTGCCCTCGAAGCCCTCCTTCATCAACTGCCGGAAGGTCAGCTTCGGATACAGGTACTCGTTGTTGCGCCGCAGGAAGAGCAGCGGCGCGTCCAGCGCCCACTCCACATAGGCGCGGTACGAGAACGAGCCGTCGAAGAACGCGGGCAGGTAACCACAGCGCGTGGGGTCCACCTCGTCCCAGACGCGGTTGCGGAAGGACAGGTAACCCGACGGCTTGCCCTCCACCAACGGGCTGTTGGCGTACAGCGCGTTCATCAGCGGGGCGAGCCGCGCCACCACCACCGTCTTGCGGACACAGTCGGCCTCGTCCGCCCAGTCCAGGGACACCTGGCCGGTGGACGTCATCAGCATCATGTTCAGCGCCAGCCGGCCGCGCTCCGGCAGCGTGCGGCGCATGATGAGGTAGCGCGTCTTCGGCATCCACGGCATCTGCGCCGTCGTCCCAAACGGGCGGTAGCCCAGGAAGACGAGCCGCAAGCCCAGCGCCTTCGCGGCGGAGGACACCTCCGACAGGTGCGTCAGGTTCTCCGCGTGCGCCTCGCGCGCGGTGACGAAGGGACTTCCGGACAGCTCCACCTGGCCGCCGGGCTCCAGGGAGATGGTGGCGCCGCCGCGCTGCAGCGCGATGACGGGCGACTCCGGCGTCTCCCGGAACGGCGTATAGCCCGCCGAGGCCACGCGGTGCAGCAGCGCGCCCACGCCCCGCTCACCTTCATAGGTGGGGGGCTCCGCGGAGCCGGTCGGGTAGAGGAACTTCTCATGCTCGAGCCCCAGACGGTGCATTCCACGGGGCTTCTCGGCGGCTCGGAATCCAGCCAACAGCATGTCGACGGAGGTGATGGGCTCTGAGGCCGCGCGCTTGAGGTCGAGTGACATGGGCGCGCCCTATATAACCTAGACCTTCGGACCCGCCCGGATTTGCGCACTGGCCCTTATGAGCCCACAAACCACCCTCCCCCCCAT
>NZ_JABXEP010000212.1:0-9756 GCF_013372605.1 Myxococcus sp. AM009 | reverse complement strand
CACCGCGCCCAGCAGCAACCCCACCGCCGAGTCCCCCGCCTGGAAGGTGTCCTTCGCGAGCAGCACCAGCGCCACGTCATCCACGCCGTTGAAGGCCACCACGGCGCAGAAGCCCAGCGCGACGACGCGGGCCACTCGAGCCCGCCAGAGATAGACGAGCCCATCCCGTGCCTGACGGAACAACGACACGGGCGGCGCGGCGCCGTCATGCGCGGGCGGCACGGACGGCAGCGCCACCAACAAGCCCGCTGACAGGAAGAAGGACGCCGCGTCGACCAGCAACACGCCCTGGAGCCCCACGAGCGGAAACATCGCCGCCGCGAGCAGTGGCCCCAGCGCCTCGCCGGCCTGCGTCCCGAAGCCCACGCTGGCGTTGGCGGACTCCAGGTCATCACTCCGCACCAAGGCGGGCACCACCGCCCGGGAGGCGGGCTGGAACACCTGTCCGGCAATCGCCCGCGCGGCGACCAGGGCCAGCAGCACCGGCAGCGGCGGCAGCGTGAGCGCGATGAGCGCCAGGAGCGCCCCCTGGAGCAGCTCGCAGGCAATCATCACCCGCTTGAGGTCGAACCGGTCGCTGATGGCCCCGGTGAGCGGCCCCAGCAGGGCGGGCGCGAAGTCCCCCACGAGCAGCAACAGGGACACGGCCAGCGCCTGTCCCGTCTGCTCCGCGACGTACAGCATGAGCGCCACCAGGCTGAGCGCATCCCCCGTGAAGGAGATGACTCGCGCGCTCCACAGGGCCCGGAACGCCGGGTGATGACGCAGCAATTGAAGGGCACCCATCCCGCGCCCGCTGGTGTTTGAATCACTCGCAGGAACCGACATGTGCCGCGCGTCTCCACCTTCGGGAATCAGGCCCGGCACCGTAGAGGAGACGCGTGGCGGGCTTCAATTCCCCAGCCACGGACAGGCGGGCCCCTGGCCCGGTCCGCCCCACGCCGGCACCCCACGATATACCGGTGGGCTCCCGCCGTTCCTCCCCGGGCAAACGCGCTCCCCACACCCGGAAGAGAGCACCGGCATGACGATGCCCCAGCCCGAAACGACGAAGCCTGGAACGCCTCCCACGCCCACGCTCGCCACGTGGCTGCTCGCGGCGGCCTGTGCCTTCCACACGGCCTGTGGGGACGACCCGCCCCCAACCGAGCCGCCTCCGCCCCAAGCCCTGGACTGGTGCCCCCGCATCACGCCCGGCTCCAGCGGGATGTCCTCGTCCGCCCTGGCGATGTCCAACGCCCACGCCCTGGTCCGCTTCTTCAGCCCCGGCAGCCACTACCGGGAAATCGACGCCGCGCTCGCTGGCGCGATGGAGGGGTCCACCGTCGACTGGAACGGCGTGGCGCGGGCCTATGCGGAGGCACTCGATTCGGTCTGCGCCCACGAGGCCACCGCCTCCGCGGACCTTCCCGTGGTCCAGGTCGAGCAGCACGACACTGTCGCCGTCATCCGTCCCGGCACGGGTGAGCCCGTCCTCCCAGAGGGCACGCGGGCCGTCGCCATCGACCTGCGCGGCCTGCCCGACGCCCCGGGGCTGGAAGAGGCCCTGACCCGCGCCATCTCCGTCGCCAGCAGTCAGCCGGTGCCACGCGTCTCCGCGCGCGTGCGCGTCAACGACGGCATGACGGACGAATACAGCGCCCAGAGTTTATACAGCAACACCACGGACCTCCTGGCCGCGCCGGACTACCCCGCCTCGGGAGCGGTGGACCTGCCGGTGGCGCTGCTCACGGGCCCCACGCTGCCGCCCGCGGCGGCGCGCTTCGTGGTCGACCTGCGCACGGCGCGGCGAGCCTGGCTGTGGGGTGAGCCCGTCGCGACCGCCGTCGCCGAGTCGCGCTGGGTTCCCCTGGCGGCCCAGGGCCTGTCGATTCGCACGTCGCGGCTCGAGGACAGCACCGGCCCGCTTCCCGACCAACTCCCCGCGGACCGGGCGCTGGCCGGCGCCCTGGCCGACAGCCTGAGCGAGCTCCCCACGCTCGGGACACCTGCCGCCCTGGACCGGAGCGCCGCGGTCGCTCGCACGGGCATGACACAGCGCCAGCGCCCGACGGGTACGACGGCGCAGGTGGCGCAGACGGTCGGCATCGCGCGCGCGTCGCTCCTCATCACCCACGGCGCCGTGCGGCGCTTCTTCCCCTACTTCCATGTGGTGGGGGACGGCATCGACGCGCGGCTGGAGGAGACGCTGGCCGCGGTGGACGCCACGCCCGTGAGCCAACTCCAGACACTTCAGCTCCTGCGCCGCTTCGGCGCCGTGCTCCAGGACGGGCACGTCTTCGTCTCCGCGTCACCGTCTCCCTTCATCGGCGACCTCCCCGCGCTGCTGGAGGAGGTCGCCGGAGGAGACGTGGTGGTCCGCCGCTCGCTCGTCCCGGAGCTCCAGGCGGGCGACACCCTGGTGCGCGTGGGCGACCGCTCCACGGCGGAGTGGTACGCGGAAGAGCTCTCCCGCACGTCCGCCGCCACCCACGGCTACCGGCACGCCCTGGCCACGCGAAGGCTGCTTCAGCTGACAGGGCCCCTGTCGCTCGTGATGCGCGCCATGGATGGCACCGAGCGCACCGTGCAGGCCCGACCTTGGACTGGCGCCAACCTTGGCGCGGCGCTCGGCTACTCCCCCTCGCGACGCGCCAGCGGCTGGCTGGGCGACGTGGGCGCGCCGACGCTCTACTACATCACCATGAGCAGCGACGTGACGACGGACCTGGGCGCCGCCCTCCAGCACCTCGACACCGCGTCAGCCGCCCAGGGGCTCATCGTGGACATGCGCGGCTACCCCGGCTTCAGCCACTACGACTTCACCCGGCATCTCATCCAAGGCCCCTACGTCAGCCCCCTCTTCCGCGTGGGCCGCTGGACGGGCCCGGACGCGCATGAGGTGCGCGAGAGTCAGTACGCCTTCACCGGAAGCACGACGCGCGCATACACGGGGCCCCTGGTGCTGCTCGTGGGGCCTCGCTCGGTGTCCGCGGCGGAGAACTTCTCCACCATGCTCGTCGGCGCGAACCGCGTCCGGGTGGTGGGACAGCGCAGCGCGGGCACCAACGGCAACATCACCAACCTGCTGCTCCCCGGCGGCTTCCGGTTCATGTACACCGGAATGGAAGTTCTTCGTCCCGACCGCTCCACATTCCATGGCGTGGGAATTGTCCCGGATGAAGAGATTGTACCCACCACGGAAGACTTCGCGACGGGCAGAGACGCGGTGCTCTTGAAGGCCATCGACGTGCTCCAGGCACACGAATAGACGCTTGCCCGCGTGTGAAGCGGCAGGATGGCGCTCCTCACCCCGTGGAAAGGAGCAGTCATGAACGCACGTTTTCTTGCTGTCGCTGTCCTGGGTGCCGCGATGTTCACCGGCTGTGGTGAGCCGGAGTCCCCCACTGAGACGCCCGCTGGTGGAGGCGTTGTCATCCCGCCGGTGGAGACGCAGGGAGGGTCCTCCACCGTCACCGCCGCCGCGTATTGCGACGACGTGGCGACGTGGAACGCCGCGTGGACGGACCTGGAGGACCAGGTCCTCGTGCTCGTCAATCAGCGCCGCGCCGCCGGGGCCGTCTGTGGCGGCGTGGCCAAACCGCCCGCGCCCCCGCTCAGCAACAACGCCCAGCTGCGGTGTGCCGCGCGCAAGCACTCCAAGGACATGGGCACCCACAACTTCATGAGCCACACGGGCTCGGACGGCTCCACGCCCTGGCAGCGGATGAACCAGGCGGGCTACACGTACCGCAACGCCGCGGAGAACGTCGCGGCCGGCTACTCCACGGCCCTGGCCGTGGTGAACGGCTGGATGTCCAGCACCGGGCACTGCAACAACATCATGAACCCGGCGCTCCTCGACATCGGCGTCGGCTACTTCAACGCGCCGAGCAGCACGTACCGGCACTACTGGACGCAGGCCTTCGGCCGGCAGTAACACCGGGCTAGAGTGTGTGGCCGGGCGCTCATCCAGGGCGCCCGGCTCGCCTCGCTCGTCATGGACCTCCTCCTGCTTTTCGTCGGTCTCATCAAGGTGGTGTTCGGCGGCCTCGTCGCCGCGCTGGGCATCTGGCTCGCGCTGCGCGGCCTGAGCCGCATCCTCGGCGCCAACCCCGCGGAGGAGCTGCGCCAGGGCAACGTCGCCGCCGGCCTCGTCCACGCCGCCAGCCTGGTGTCGCTGGGCCTGCTGGTGCAGCACGCGGTGCAGGCCACGTCGGACGCGCTGGACCTCACCGTGCAGAATTCGACCCTGCAGCTGCCGGTCGTGGGCCGGCTGGTCGCGGTGGCCGTCCTGCACGTGGGGCTCTCACTGGGCGTGGGCGTCACGGTGCTCGGCACCGGCGTCCTGCTGTTCGACCGGATGACGCCGGGCATCGACGAGCTGGCGGAGGTGCGCAAGGGCAACGTCGCGGCGGCGCTCATCCTCTCCGCAATCCTGCTGGTGCTGGCGCTGCTGACCGCCCCGGGACTCCAGGCGGCGCTCAACGGGCTCATCCCCTTCCCCCAGCTCCCCGAAGGGACGCTGCGCGCGCCCGCGTGAAGACGTTCTTCAAGTGGATGCTCGGCGTGGTGGGCCTCGCCAGCTGCTTCTGCTGCTGTGGCCTGGGCACGCTGGGCCATCTGGCGGGCATGGACATCGCGCCACCCGAGCCCGGGCAGCCCAGCGGCGCCCGCGCGGTGGATTTGGGGCTGGTGCTCCTCCCGCCGGGCACCTCGCCGCGGCGGGCCCGGGATTACGACTGGCGGGCGGACAGCATCCAGCCCCCCGAGCACCACGTCGCCTACGGCCTGGGGACGGCGCTGGCCCAGACGCTGGCGGATGAGCACGCGGCGCTGGGCCGCCGGCTGCACTACCACTCACTGGGCAGGGAGCGCTTCTCGTTCAACGCACCGCCCGGCTGTAGCGCCGACATGCGCTGCATCTACGAGGAGCTGATGCGCACCAACGCCGAGCCCGTGCGGAGGCTGGGCGACACGTTCGTCGCCTCCATCCGCGCGCGGAAGCTGGATGCCGCGCAGGCCACGCAGCTCATCCTCGGCTTCGTGCAGCGCATCGACTACGAGCTGCCCGAGCACGAGGCCTTCGGCATCGTCCCCCCGGCGCTGGTCCCCGCGGAGAATCGCGGCGACTGCGACTCCAAGGCGGTGCTCGCGGTGATGCTGCTGCGGCAGGCGGGAGTCGACGCGGTGGTGCTGTACTCCGACCCGCTGTCCCACGCGGCGGTAGGCGTGGGGCTGCCCGGCAAGGGCACGGCGCTGCGCTACGCCGGGCGCAGCTACCAGTACGCGGAGGTCACCGCCCAGGGCTGGCCGCTGGGCATGATTCCGCCCCAATACGACAAGCCCCGGCTGTGGAAGGTGCTGCCCCTGAACGGGGGCCCTGACACGGCGGGCTGACGCCCCTGGGGCTCAGTCCGCCTCGGCACCTGGCGCCGCGAGCAGGCCCCGCACCAGGTGCTCATAGGACTCCTTCATGGGCAGCTCGGAGTCCACCTTGAGCCGCCGCCGGAGCGTGTGGGTCCGCCGGCCATCCCGTGGGTCCACGCCCTCTTTCTGGTACGCCTCCCACCACACCCCGCTTCCACGCCGCTGCCACAGGGGCACGTCGTTGAAGTTGATGCCGCGCTGGAAGAGGAGCTCGTTCTTGTAGCTCACCGGCTTGCCGTCCAGCTCGCGGGTGGCCTGCGCCGCGCTCCGGCCCTCCTTGCGCAGCGTCCAGTAGCACCAGCCATGCAGCGAACACCGGCTGCCGTCCGCCTGCCGCCAGAGGAAGTAGTCCAGCACCGCGCGCTCCGAGGCGCCCAGCCAGGCGCGGCCATCGAACACCGCCGGGACCCCCGCCGCATGCGTGAAGGTGGCGCTGGCCAGGCCCGCGGCCAGGGACACCACCTTCTCGACGGAGCGGTCGAAGAGCGCCCAGTCCGGCCGGAAGAGCACGGAGATTTCGTCGCTCTGCGTGTAGGCGTAGACGCCCTGGAGCTCCTCCAGCATCACGCTGGCGGTGCGCACCATGAACTGGTGGAACACCGGGTCGAAGGGCTTCTCGTAGCGGGCCTCCGTGAAGCGAGAGAAGCCCCGCCCATCCACGCGCAGCACCACCCAGGCGCCCGGCAGCATGCGCTGGTTGTGGAACACCTCGCCCTGCCTTGCTCGCGCCGCCAGCTCCTCAGGGTCCATCGGGTTCCTCCACCCAGGGTTGGACGCGAAGGCCACCGTCGGCGGCCAGCGTCACGTAGAACAGCGCGTCGAAGCCCTCCTCGAGCCGGGGCCGCTCGAGCTGCTTCACGGTGGCGCGCAACGCCACCTCCGGCACCCGGGCACGCCCGTCACGCAAGGCATTGCGAGCGAGGCAGTCCTCCAGCTTCGACGCGAAGTAGTAGCCCATGACTCGGGCCTGATACTCGCGCCCCAGGGCGATGAGGGGCGCGCGCACGTCCGCGGAGGGATTGGTGTTGTCCACCACCACCGACCGGCCCGCCGCCAGCGCCTCGGCGATAGAGCGGCGCTGGCGGGCCTCCTTGCGCACGGCGTGGGGCCACAAATCCTTGCTGACGTGCACGTGCGTGGCCGCGAAACGCCGCCGGTAGAGGCTGCTCTTGCCCGAGCCCTGCAAGCCAACGAAGAGAACCAGGTCCATGACGTGCGGCTCCGGACGCCCCGCGTGAGAGGGCCTGACAGCGACGGCCCCAGCCATAACGCTGCCACGCGAAAAAGACAGTCAACCCGATACATCTGTCGCGTCCCGTGTGTCGGCAGAACGTCACGAATGCCTGTCATTCCAATGAACTCCCAGACTTGGGCATGCATTGACACACTCACATCAAGCAGATTAACAAGCATATCTAGCTTTTCGAGGATTCAAGCGTTGTGCCGTACGGAAGTCCCTCTCAAGGAGACACCGCCATGCGTCTGCCGTCCTCGTTGTCCCCGCTGTCCCTCCTGGCCCTCGGTTGGGGCTTGTCCGCGCCCGTCACGGCGCTCGCCGCGAACACACCGGACCTGCGTCCGGGCGTCATCCGGAGCACCGCGGCGCTGGGCCCCGCCCGGGTCCTCACCGGCGCCGAGGTCGAGAAGGCTCGCCTCGCCGCGGGCGTCGACCGCGCGGCGAGCGGCGCTTATGCCCTTGCCACGGGCGCCGGGCATGTCTTCCACCGGACGGCCCAGCCCATCCATGCGCTGAAGACGCTCGACGTGCCGCGCGCGTCCGTCCAGCTCCACACCTGGCAGGAGGAGACGGCGGACGGCAGGCGCCAGGACTTCTTCGCCTACAGCCAGGGCGGCGTGGCGCTGCTGGGCCGCGTGCAGGCGACCGAGTACCTGGTGCGGCTGGAGCACGCGCGGTTCGACCCGCTCAAGGGCGCGCAGCCCCTGGTCGCGGGCCTGCTCACCGCGGACGCCAGCAACACCCTGCACCTGGTGCAGTTCCACGCCACGCCCCTGCCGGAGTACCGCGACGCCATCAAGGCCGCGGGGGGCAAGGTGCTGCGCTTCCTCACGGACCACACGTTCCTCGTGGAGATGAACGCCAGCGCGCACAAGCGCGTCGCCGGGCTGCCCTATGTCCGCTGGGTGGGCGCGTACCATCCGGAGTACCGGGTGGAAGGCGTGCTGCGCGAGTCCCTCCAGGGCCGCGCGCTGAAGCTGGAGCCGCAGCGCTACTCCATCATGGTGGGCGAGCGCGGCGCGGCGCGGCAGGACGAGGTCGCCTCGCTGGTCCGCGCGCTGGGCGGCACGGTGGAGCTCATTGAAGCGGGCGGCCTGCGCGTGGAGGCCACCCTCACCCAGTCTCAACTGGAGCGGCTGGTGCGCTCCAACGCCGTGCAGTACGTGGACCGCTGGGGCGGTCCGGGTGAGCTCGACAACAACAACGTCCGTCAGGTGGGCGGCGCGACCTACCTGGAGGGCCTGGAGGGCTTCACGGGCCAGGGGGTGCGCGGCGAAATCTTCGACACCGAGCTGCGCACCACGCACCAGGAGTGGGCGACGGCGCCCCTCATCCACAGCACGAGCACCACGGGCAGCTTCCACGGCAGCGCCTGCTACAGCATCAACTTCGCCCGAGGCGTGGATGCGAACGCCCGCGGCCTGCTTCCCTCCGGCCAGGGCATCTTCTACCGCTACAACGAGTCCTCCCAGTTCGGCGGCCCCAAGTCCCGCTACGACATCAACCGGGAGCTCATCGACCCGTCCGGGCCGTACCGCGCCGTGTTCCAGACGTCCAGCGTGGGCAGCGCGCAGGTGACGGGCTACACCACCATCTCCGCGGAGGTGGATGACTACCTGTTCCAGTACCCCATCCTCAGCACGCAGTCGCAGAGCAACACCGGCAATCGGAACTCGCGGCCACAGGCGTGGGCGAAGAACATCGTGTCCGTGGGGGGCATGTACCACTACGACAACACCAACCGCGCGGATGACCGGTGGAACGGCGGAGCCAGCGTGGGCCCGGCGGCGGACGGCCGCCTCAAGCCGGACCTGTCGTACTACTACGACTCCATCCGCTCCGCGTCGAACTCCAGCAACACGGCCTACACCAACTTCGGTGGCACCAGCGCGGCCACGCCGCAGACGGCGGGGCACTTCGGCCTGCTGTTCCAGATGTGGCACGAGGGCGTCTGGGCGGGCTTCGGTGGTGGCGCGGATGTCTTCGCCAGCCGTCCGAAGATGGCCACGGCGAAGGCGCTGATGATCAACATGGCGCACCGCTACAACTGGCTCGCGGGTGGCTCCAACGGCGACCTGACGCGCGCGCGGCAGGGCTGGGGCACCGCGGACGTGAAGCGGCTGTATGACCGCGCCGCCGTGACGAGCATCATCAACGAGACGGACCGGCTGCTCCCGCTCGGCACGAACACGTACCGCGTCGCCGTGCCCGCCGGACAGAAGGAGCTCAACGTCACCATGGTCTACACCGACCCCGCCGGCACGGTGGGCGCGGCGCAGGCGCGCATCAATGACCTGTCGCTGCGCGTGACGTCTCCCTCCGGCGTCGTCTACTGGGGCAACAATGGCCTGACGGCGAGCAACGTCTCCACGTCGGGCGGCGTGTCGAACACGGTGGACACGGTGGAGAACGTGTTCCTCCTCGAACCCGCCGCGGGCACGTGGACCGTGGAGGTGATTGCCGACGAAATCGTCGAGGACGCGGACCTGACGACGCGCGTGGTGGACGCGAACTACGCCCTGGTCGTGAGCGGCGGCAAGATTCAGTAGGCCTGGGTCGAGCTGAAGCAGGCGCCGGGCCGGTGCTCCCTTCGCGGGAGTGCTGGCCCTGGCCCTGCCCCAATGGCATGACAGGCCCATGCCCCGTGACGTCTCCTTCTTCGACCAGCTCGGCTCGCTCCTCGCCCAGGAACGCGAGGCGGAGAGAGCCCGCCTGGCCGCGCTCGCCCAGAGCCTCTCGCTGCATGAGCGCGAGGAGCACGGCCTGTCCGTCCTGGACCTGGAGTCCATCGAGGAGGAGGTCGGCCTGGGAGGCCGCTTCCTCGTCACCCTGGGCCGCGCGGACCGCCGCCCCTTGCCCACCCGCCTGCACAACGGCGACCTGGTGGCCGTGCTGCCCCGCCGCGCGGAGGTGAAGGAGCCCGCCCGCGCCCTCATCTCCCGCGCCACCGCCACGCGCATCCAGCTCGCCTTCGACCGCTCCCCGCCGCCCTACGTCCACGAGGGCCTGTTGCGCCTGGACGTCGTCCCCAACGACGTCACCTACGACAGGCTGCGCGCCGGCCTCCAGCGCATCAAGGCCCTGGACAAGGGCGCCGAGCGGCACAAGCG
>NZ_JABXEP010000211.1:0-9836 GCF_013372605.1 Myxococcus sp. AM009 | reverse complement strand
CCCCGGCGCAGCCCACCGGTCCCCGCCCGAACGCCGCCCGCGAGGAGCGCGTACGGATGACGCCGCTGCGCAAGCGCGTGGCCGAGCGCCTCATCCAGGCCCAGTCCACCGCCGCCATGCTCACCACCTTCAACGAGGTGGACATGGGCGAGGTGATGGCCCTGCGCAAGAAGTACAACGAGAAGTTCCAGCAGAAGCACGGCGTGAAGCTGGGCTTCATGAGCTTCTTCATCCGCGCCTCCGTCGAGGCCCTCAAGGCCTTCCCGCAGATCAACGCGGAGATTGACGGCGAGGACGTCATCTTCAAGCACTACTACGACATCGGCGTGGCCGTCAGCGGCAGCCGCGGCCTGGTGGTGCCGGTGGTGCGCAACGCGGACAAGCAGGGCCTGGCGGAGCTGGAGAAGTCCGTGGGCGAGCTGGGCAGCAAGGCGCGCAACAACAAGCTGGCCCTGGCCGACCTCCAGGGTGGCACCTTCACCATCACCAACGGCGGCATCTTCGGCTCCATGCTGTCCACGCCCATCCTCAACCCGCCGCAGACGGGCATCCTGGGCATGCACAACATCGTCGAGCGCCCCGTGGCCCGCGACGGCCAGGTCGTGATTCGGCCCATCATGTTCGTCGCGCTCACCTACGACCACCGGCTGGTCGACGGCCGCGAGGCCGTGCAGTTCCTGGTGCGCGTGAAGGAGTGCATCGAGGACCCGGAGCGGCTGCTCCTGGACGTCTGACTTCAGGCCCGGTAGCCGGGCGAGACTTGCATTCCGGGCGGCCGGCTGGACTTCCAGCCGGCCGTTTCACTACAACTGGGAGTGTCTCCCGGTTGTCGGGGGGCGGGAAGAACGGGCGGCTCTCCTCGCGCCGCCCCGCAAGACTGAAGGACGTGCAATGGCAACCGGTACCGTGAAGTGGTTCAACGACGCGAAGGGCTTTGGCTTCCTCACCCAGGACGGCGGTGGTGAGGACGTGTTCTGCCACCACACCGCCATCAACATGGACGGCTTCCGCACCCTCCAAGAGGGTCAGAAGGTGGAGTTCGAGGTCACCCGTGGCCCCAAGGGCCTGCAGGCGCAGAACGTCCGCGCCGCAAGCTAACGCGTCCGTCAGCCACTCCGTCCGGACTGGCCGATGACAAGAGGCCCGGCCCCACCACCTGGGGACCGGGCCTCTCGTTTTACAAGCCCTGGGGGCCGCGCGGCCTACAGGTGGCGCTTGAAGTGGTCCATGACGCGCTCCCACTGGCGCTCGGTGACGAGCGGGTCGGGCACCATGTGCGTCAGGCCGCTCAGCGGCAGCAGGTCGTGCGGCTTGCCGGCGCGGAAGAGCGCGTCACTCAGCTTCAGCGTGTGGAAGAAGTAGACGTTGTCGTCCGCGGTGCCGTGGATGAGCAGCAGCTTGCCCATGGGCTTGTCCTGCTTCGCGTACGTCAAGAGCGAGCTCTTCTCGTAGGCCTCCGGGCGCTGCTGCGGCACGCCCAGGTAGCGCTCGGTGTAGTGGGTGTCGTAGTCCAGCCAGTCCACCACCGGGGCGCCGGCCACGCCGGCCTTGAAGACGTCCGGGCGCTTGAGCACGGCCAGCGCGGACATGTAGCCGCCGAAGCTCCAGCCGGAGATGCCCACGCGGGACAAATCAAGCTCCGGGACTTCCTTGGCCAGCGCCTTGAGCGCGGCGACCTGGTCCTCCAGCGTGACGCCGGAGAAGTCGCCCTTCACCTCGCGCTCCCACTTCGCGCCGCGCAGCGGGGTGCCGCGGCCGTCAATCTTCACCACGAGGAAGCCCTGGTCCGCCACCCACTGCGACATCAGGTGCGCGGCCATGCTCTTGTGGACCACGGTGGTGGTGGGGCCGCCGTACACCTCGACGATGACGGGCAGCTTCTTGCCGGGCTTGAAGTCGCGCGGGCGCACCAGGGACGTCCAGAAGCGCTCGGGGCCCACCTGCCGCTGCTCCACGCTGGGCGTGTAGGGCGGCTCCTGCGCCACCGAGGGCAGCTCGCCCACGCGCGTGCCGTCCGCGCGCACCACCAGCACCTTGGGCATGGCCTTGAGGCCCTGCCCATGCACCACCGCCAGCCCGCCGCTCTTGGACACCGCGCCCGACTCGATGTCGAGCCCCGCCGTCACCTTCTCCGGGGCGCCGCCGGCCTTCACGCGCCACAGGTGGCTCTGCGTGGGGTTGGGGCCGCCGTTGAAGAAGAGCGTGCCGTCCTGGTGGAGGTAGCGCGCCAGCGAGCGGAAGCCCGCGTCCGGCTTCACCACGGTGCGCGCCAGCGAGCCGTCCGCCTTGCGCAGCTCCACCTCCGGGCCGCCGTTGCGCTCGGTGTACCAGAGGAAGCCGCTGCCATCCTCCAGCCACAGCGGGAAGGCCTGCTCCAGGTTGAGCCAGGCGTCGTCCTTCTCCGTCAGCAGCTCACGCGACTTGCCCGTGCGCGGGTCCACCGCGAGCAGCTGCTGCTCCGTCTGCTCCCGGTTCTGCACCAGCACGGTGAGCGGGCCGCCCTTGGGCCACGTCACGGTGGCCAGGTACGGGTACTTCGCCGCGTCCCACTTCGCCCACACGGTGCGCCCGCCGGTGACGGGGGTGATGCCCAGCCGGACCTTCGCGTTGGCCTTGCCGGGGCGCGGGTACGCGAAGTCCTCGCCGCCGCGCTCGGGGTGCATGACGTCGACGATGGTGAGCTTCTCCACGTCCGTCGTGTCCGCCTCCGTGTACGCGACGGACTTCGCGTCCGGGCTCCACCAGTAGCCGGTGAAGCGCCCCATCTCCTCCTGGGCGACGAACTCGGCCACGCCGTGCGACTTCGCCTCGGTGCCGCCCTTGGTGACGCGCTGCTCGCGGTTGGCGGCCACGTCGATGCGGTACACGTCGTGCTCCCGCACGTAGGCCACCTGCTTGCCGTCCGGGGAGAAGCGCGGGTCCAACGTGCCGGGGCCCGTCTTCAGCTCCGTCACCTTGCCGCTGGCGCGCTCCACCACGTAGAGGCGGCCGGACAGGGGCACCAGCAGCCGGGCGCCGTCCTCGGACACCTGGTAGCTGGTGAAGCCCCGGGCGCTGACGCGCATGCGCTCCCGGCGGGCCTTCTCCTCGGGGGTGAGCGTCTCCTCGGCGCCCTTGAGGATGGCCTCTGGGGTGAGCAACTCCCGCGTCTGCCCGCTCTCCACGTCGAACGCGTAGAGCGTCTGCACGTTGGACGTGGGCTGGGTGCGCAGGAAGAGGACGCTCTTCTCGTCGGGGGAGATGCGCACGCCGCCGGGCCGGCCGCTCATGAAGCGGCGCGTCTCCGAGAACTGGCGCAGGAAGGGGTCTTGCTTCCGCTGCGTCTGGGACATGGTGAGGGGCTTGAGTTCCTGGGCGGAGGACGAAGCGCTCGCTAGCAGGAGCGCGGCGGTGAGGACGTGGCGCATGCGTCGTCGAGTCCCCGCGGGGAGGGCGGGGCTCCTTTCGTGGAAAGGTGCGCGGAGCAGCCTACACTCGGCGGCCTCGCGGCCGGAGCAAACGCCTGGGCTGCTGGAGGATTCCCGACGCCATGGAAACGGAAGACGACGCCCCGCGGCACCTGCGCCTGGCCGGAGTCATCCGGCTGGGCCTGGGCGGCGGGCGGGGCCCGAAGGACGCCTACGTGTTCGACCCGCACCGGCTCGCCCTCCCCGCCTGGACCTGCGCCCTGGGTGACGCGGAGGGCCCCGCCCTGCTGGTGACGCTGGACCGGCACCTGGACACCGTGGTGCCCCGGGCCCCCGCGGCCGTGCCGGACCGGGCGGCCGGGCTGCGCGCGCTGGACGAACATGCCCGCTGGGCGCTGGATGTGCGCAACTACGACCACATCCTCGCGGCCATGGAGGCGGGGCTTGTGGGAGACGCGCTGCTGATTGCCCGCGCCCGCCCCCGGGGCGCCTTCACGGGGGACACCTACGTGGACAGCCGGGGCCGGCCCCACCGGCTGGTGGCCGTGTCCACCGTGGACCGGGCCGCGGAGGCCTACAGCCGCCCTGCCCCCGGCGACGCCGTGCGCGACGTGCTGGACGCGGCCGGACGGGTGCTGCTGGACGTGGACCTGGACTGCTTCACCTCCCTGAGCGACGCGGACCCGACGACGGTGCTCCCCTGGCCTCGGCAGGTGATTCGCGAGTTCCTGCTGCCCCAGGACTCGGAGCCCTTCTGGGACGCGGTGCTGAAGAAGACGGTGGCGCTGACGCTGGCGCGCGAGCCCCACCACTGCGGCGGGCTGCTCGCGTCCGGGGACTTGTTCCGGGACGCGGCCCAGGTGCTGTTCCGGGAGCTGTTGCGCACCGAGCCCCCATGAGCCGCGCCGCGCGCTACAGCGGCGTCTCCATGAAGTTGGGCCGCACGTCCGTCATCTGTCCGCCCGCGAAGGAGAAGCGGCTGCCTGGCGGCGGCCGGGCGTCATTGAGCACGTAGCCGAAGTCCACGCGGAAGGGCAGGACGTTGAACTGCGGGAAGAGCAGCCGCAGGCCCATGCCCACCGTGTGCACCATGGCGGGCCGGTCATTGAACGCGCTGCCCGAGTCCCAGAAGAGCACGCCGCCCAGGTGCACCGTCTTCACGACGATGGGGCGGCTCCGGTACTCCAGGTTGAAGAGCAGGAGCCGCCGGCCGGAGTACGCATCCGCGCCCGCGCCGCGCAGGCCATTGGCGCCGCCCAGCAGGTGGATGCGGTCGAACAAGTCGTCGATATTCACGTCCAGCAGCCCGCGCGCCACGAAGCGCCCGCCCAGCACCTTGGGCGACACCTCAATCAGCTCCGCCGCCCAGCGCCGGTTGGTCCACGCACCCCGAGGCCCCAGCGGACGGCGGATGGCGCCCGACATGGAGGCGGTGGTGAGCGTGTCCCCCAGCCGCAGGCGGTAGCGCAGCGCCAGCCCGCCCTCCACGAAGTGGCTCTGCTCGCCGAACACGGGCGGCGCGTAGCGCAGGGTGGCCGCCAGCCAGTGCCCCATCTGGAAGTCCTCGGCCAGGACGTACGAGTCCACGTCCCGCAGCACCTCGTAGCGCGCGTCGAAGGCGCGCAGGCTCAGCCCGACATAGCCCGCGTCCTCCGCGCGCGGCAGGTAGTTGCGGTTGAACCACTCCGACTGCGCTGGAGAGAGGCCGGACGCCAGCGGCGCGCCGTAGGCGTAATGGTAGGCCCCCACCGTGCCGCCCACGTTCCACTTGTAGCGGGTGCCCAGCGAGCGCGTGTACGAGACGCCGCCCACCACCTCTTCGGTCCGGTAGACGTAGGGCACCGCGGGCCCGCCGGGGAAGGGCAACTGCCAGATGGACGCGCCCCGGTAGACGCGGTTCGTCTCCACGTTCCAGGCCACGGAGGCGCTGGCGCTCCAGGGCGTGGACAGCGAATACAACGGCCGGCTCATCGCGAGGCTGCCGCGCGAGCCCTCCGTCTTGCCCGTCTCACGCCCCTGGATGACGGCGATGGACTCACTCAGCGACCAGCGGCTGCCCAGCACGCGCGGGTCCGTGTAGCTCTGCCCCAGGCTGAGGGTGTCCTGCCGCAGCACGAAGTCCACGGCGATGCGCTTGCCGCGCCCCAGGAAGTTCTGCTCCGTGCCCTGCAGCTTCAGGTACTGGAGCAGCGAGCCCACCGCCGCGAAGTCACTGTTGAGCCGCAGCGACCAGATGTCCTTGGTGACGGCCATCACCGCCACCGAGCCCGGCGCGCGGCCCTTCACCGCCACCAGGCGGACCATGGAGAACAGGCGCAGCCCGCGCAGGTTGCGCGCCGTCTCCTGGGCGAGCGCGTCCGAGTACGGCGCCCCCACCTGGAGCAGCACCTCGCGCCGGACGACGTCGTCCCGCGTCCGGGCATGGAAGATGTTGAGGAAGTCGGGAAAGGGGTCGATTTCGGCCACCACGTCCTCGGTGGCCACCAACACCTCTTCCAGAAGCTTGCCCTCCGGCGCCGGCTCCAGCACCCGCCCGTGCCGGGCCAGGGCCTCATCAATCAGCGCGTCCTCGTAGTTCTCGATGGCCGACGCGGGCCCCTTCACCGGCGCGTCAGGCGACGCTCCCGACGTGGAAGGCGCGGCCGCGAGAGACATGGCAACGAGCAGCGCAGGCAGCGAAAGCGGCACGCAAGGCATCCTGTCATGAGCCGCGCCATTGCCCCCTGGACAATGCCGCGCTCTGTTACATCGCGGGATTTCCCGTTTTCACGGTCGCGTCAAAAATATACATGGGGGAAGCAACCGCGAAGCCCACCGGGTGGATAATGACGGCATGACCAGCGTCGTCGGCCCCCGCCGCTCGCCCCTCCTCGCTCGCCCGACCACCGAAACCGCCCGTGAGACGGCGTCCGCTCCCCGGACGACCTCCACCGCGGCCACCAGCTCGTTCCAGCCCGCGCGGCCGGGACTCGAGGGCACCACGCCCTCGATGCTGACGAAGCTCGGCGCGGTCTTCGTTCCCCAAACGCCCACCGCCACGCAGGCGGCGGCCTCGAACCTGAAGGCCGCGGTCGGCACACGGGCGGCGTCGCTGGTCCACAGCACGACGCCCAACGCCGACATCAAGGACCACACCACCATCGAGAGCACCCTCGACGTCCCCGAGGACGCCACGGTGGAGTCGCTCAAGCTCAACCTGGACATCGAGCACACCTACCGGGGCGACCTGAAGGTGACGCTGACCTCGCCGTCCGGCAAGAGCGCGGTGGTGTCGGACCGCAAGGGCGGTTCGGCGGATGACCTGACGGGCGCCTTTGACTTGTCCGCGTTCAAGGGCGAGCCCACGAAGGGCACCTGGACGCTGGAGGTGCAGGACGCGGCGCGCGGCGACACCGGCACGCTGAAGTCGTGGGGCCTGGACATCACCCCCGAGACGCCGGTGACGGGGCCCGAGGAGCCGGAGGAGCCCGAAGGTGGCCTCTTCGAGGGCCTGCGCGACGGCGCGCTGCTGGACGCGCTCCAGGACTACTCCTCCGGCAAGCGGACCGTCAGCTACAACGAGGCCCGCCGGCTGATGTTCTCCAGCCTGGACGTGAACGAGAGCGGCAACGTCGTCTGCGTCTACACGGGCGCCGAAGTCAAAGGCGGCAAGATTCCCAACAACTCGGTGATGAACACCGAGCACACCTGGCCGCAGTCGAAGGGCGCCACGGGTTCGGCCAAGAGCGACCTGCACCACCTCTACCCCACCGACAGCAAGGCCAACTCCCGGCGCGGCAGCTTCCCGTTCGGGGTGGTGGTGAACGAGCGGTGGAGCCAGAACGGCGCGAAGTTCGGCACCGACGCCCGGGGCAACATGGTGTTCGAGCCGCCCGACTCCCACAAGGGCAACGTGGCGCGGGCGATGTTCTACTTCTCCGCCACCTACAACAAGTCCATCTCCAACGACGAGGAGGCGGTGCTAAAGGCGTGGAACAAGCTCGACACGGTGGACTCCGCCGAGGTCGAGCGCAACCGCCGCATCGCCACCATCCAGGGCAACTCCAACGCCTTCGTCGAGGACTCGGCGTTGGCCGACCGAGTGAAGGACTTCTAGGCCCCCGCGGAGCGCAGCTCCCCGTCGCGCAGGGGCGGCAGCTTCTCGCCCCGCGCCACCGCCGCGACGATTCTCGCCAGCCGGTCCACGCCGTCCGACAGGGCGGCCGGCCCCGGCTGGAGGATGAGCGAGCTCTTCACCTCGTAGAGCTGGTCCTCCACCACCGCCCGGACCCCGGCCCACCCGGGGCGGGCGACGATTTTCTCCCGCTTCGCCTTGCGCCCGCACCAGCTGGCGATGACGCCCTCCGGGTCGCGCCGCGCCACCTCCTCCGGCGCGAAGATGCGGCCCTGCGCCCCCTGCGACGCGCGCGACTCCCGGCACACGTCCACGCCGCCCACCAGCTCCACCAGCTCCGAACACCAGCGGATGCCGGAGATGAGCGGCTCGTGCCACTCCTCGAAGAAGATGCGCGGCCGGCGTGGCAGCGACTCCGCCGCGTCCGCGTGCCGCGCCAGGTTCGCGGTGAGCTCGGTGGCCAGCGCCTCCGCGGCCTCGGGCCGTCCCACCAGCGCGCCCGTCAGCCGCACCGACTGGAGGATTTCGGCGAGCGAGCGCTGGTTGAACAGGTAGACGGGCACGCCCCGCTTCGCCAGCTCGCGGCCGATGTCCGCCTGCAAGTCGGAGAAGCCCAGCACCAGGTCTGGCTTCAGCTCCAGGATGCGCTCGAAGTTCGCGTCCAGGAACGAGCTGACCCGCGGCTTCTTGCGCGCCTGGGGCGGGCGCACGGTGAAGCCGGACACGCCCACCACCAGGTCCTCCGCGCCCAGGCGGTAGAGCACCTCCGTCGTCTCCTCGGTGAGGCACACGACGCGGCGGGGGTAGGGCGGCGCACCGGAGAGCAGCTCGGACAGGCGGGCATTCATACGGGGCCGCACCCTAACGCGGCCACCGCCGCGCTACGTGTCCGTAGCATCCGGCAGCGCGCGGGGGCCGGGCTTTCACCGGACTCCCCGTCACGCAACGTCTCACGTGTGTCACCTGTGAAACGTTGTCGCGCCCGAGCCGGATTCTCGGCCGGTGGCGCACTGCGCCAACCCGGCAGGTCGCTTGGGAGGTGGAGGATTGCAGTGCTAGCATCTGCCCTCATGTTCGACCGGCGTGTCACGTGCCTCACCGGTCGGTGGGGGCAGTCATGATGGAGAGCAACGCCCCGACGAATGGCGCCCCACCCGACGTCGCGGACCCCATGCTGGGCCGGGTCCTGAACGAGCGCTTCCGCATCCTGGAGACGCTCGGTGTCGGAGGCATGGGCCGCGTCTACAAGGCCGTGCAGTCACCGCTGGACCGGCTGGTGGCGCTCAAGGTGCTCAACCCCCAGTACGGCGAGGGCAAGGACCCGGGCTTCCAGAAGCGCTTCTTCCTGGAGGCCAGCGTCACCTCGAAGCTGCGCCACCCGAACACCGTCACCGTCATCGACTACGGCAAGACGGACGACGGCATCTACTACATCGCCATGGAATACCTGGAGGGGCTGACGCTGGGCCAGCTCCTCACGCAGATGGGCCCGCTGCCGTGGCCGCGCGCGCTCAACATCACCCAGCAGATCGCCCGCTCGCTGCGCGAGGCGCACAAGGTCGGCCTCATCCACCGCGACCTCAAGCCCGCCAACGTCATGGTCCTCAACCAGGAGACGGACCACGACGTGGTGAAGGTGCTCGACTTCGGCCTGGTGAAGTCCTTCATCGGCGACGCGGCGCCCGTGCCGCAGGACACGTCCATTACCCAGGCGGGCATCATCCTGGGCTCGCCGCAGTACATGGCGCCTGAGCAGGCGCGCAACATCGCCGACCCGCGCAGTGACGTGTACAGCCTGGGCGTGGTGCTCTATCAGATGCTGATGGGGCGGCCGCCCTTCCTGGCCGCGCAGAGCATCGACGTCATCGTCAAGCACATCAACGAATTGCCGCCCGCCTTCGGCTCGCTCTACCCCAACCATGGCATCCCCGGAGAGGTGGAGGCCCTGGTGATGAAGTGCCTGGCCAAGACGCCACCGGAGCGCTACCAGTCCATGGACGAGGTGATGGAGGCCATGCGCCGCACCCTGTCCACGGTGGGCGTCAGCGGCGCCTTCAGTGGCGCGCGCTTCGCCGGCGTCAGCGGCGTCGGCGGCGCCAGTGGCAGCGGCCCCATCAGCGGTCCCCACGGCGCGGCGGGCTCCGGTCCCGCCACCGTGGCGCTGGACATCTCCGTGGAGGAGGCGCCGGGCAAGGGCGGCCGCAAGCCGCTGGGGATGCTGCTCGGCGGCGGCGCGCTGCTGGTGGGCCTTGGCGCGGCCCTGGTGGTGGCGCTGCGCCCCACCCCGCCCGCCGAACCCGCCGTCACACCGCCAC
>NZ_JABXEP010000210.1:0-10110 GCF_013372605.1 Myxococcus sp. AM009 | reverse complement strand
GCCAGAGACCACCGGGGAGGCCCTGGACGAGGCCCCCCAGGCCCCCACCGGGGCGGATGCGGGCGGTGTGGTTCCAACCCCTCCGTAGGGCCCTTTCTGACCGCCCACGGTGGATTCCAGGACGCCCACACTCCACGTCCCTGGGAGGGGTCACCGACTGTTCACCGAACGACTGCGAGTTCGGCTCGGAGATCGATCATAGATTGCACGGGCCATGCCGGGCCGAGCACTAGATCTCGCGTTGACAGGTCCGGTACCCCCCCATAGCTTGTGTCTGGTCGATGGCGCCCCACCAGCCGATGTGGCTGGGCGCGGGGAAGAGGAGGGATTGTGGGTTTCTTGCTTACAACATCGGTTTCGCCCATAAATCCCCCCAGAACCACCGTCGATTCCAGCCGCTAGTCCCGTCCCGCCGGAACGGGATTCACCTGAACAATTTTCCAGTAACGTGGTGGGGGAGTCCGCTTCCCTGGACAGGCCTCGTGTCTGCCCGAAGCGCCCTGCTTTTGTCTGGAGTGAGCCGCTCGTGAACTTCGATACGCCCGTGAAGCCTTCCGCCAACATGTCTGTCCCGCCCGTCTCCTCCGGCCCGTCCACGCCGGCGACGACGACAGCGCCGACGGGCGCCGCTGCCTCGGGCGCGGTTGCTTCCGAGCCCACGGCGGGCGACTTCAGCGCGACCTCCATGCGGGTGCGCAAGCGCAACGGCGGCACGGAGACGGTGGACCTCAACAAGATTGTGCGCGCCGTGGGCCGCTCCTGCGTGGGCCTGCCCCGCGTGGACGCGATGCGCGTGGCCACGAAGACCATCTCCGGCCTGTATGACGGCGCGACGACGCGGGAGCTGGACAGCCTCTCCATCCAGACGGCCGCCGCCCTCATCGTGGAGGAGCCCGAGTACGGCCGCCTCTCCGCGCGCCTGCTGGCCACCTTCATCCAGAAGGAGGTCAGCAACCAGGACATCCACTCCTTCAGCCAGTCCGTCGCGGCGGGCCACAAGCACGGCCTCATCGCGGACCGGCTGCTCCAGTTCGTCCAGGCCAACGCGCGCAAGCTGAACGCGGCCATCGACCCGTCGCGCAACGACCTCTTCGAGTACTTCGGCCTGCGCACCGTCTACGACAGGTACCTGCTGAAGAACCCGCAGACGCGCGAGGTGCTGGAGACGCCGCAGGAGTTCTTCCTCCGCGTGGCCAGCGCGCTCAGCGGCGACAACGTGAATGAGGCCATCGAGCTGTACCGGCTGTTCAGCTCGCTGGAGTACCTGCCCAGCTCCCCCACCCTGTTCAACTCGGGGACGCGTCACGAGCAGCTGTCGAGCTGCTTCCTGCTGGACTCGCCCGCGGACGAGCTGGACGCCATCTACAAGAAGTACTCGGACATCGCGATGCTGTCGAAGTTCTCCGGCGGCATCGGCGTGGCGTACCACCGGGTGCGCGCGCGCGGCTCGCTCATCAAGTCCACCAACGGGCACTCCAACGGCATCGTCCCCTGGCTGAAGACGCTGGACGCCTCCGTGGCGGCGGTGAACCAGGGTGGCAAGCGCAAGGGCGCGTGCTGCGTGTACCTGGAGACGTGGCACGCGGACATCGAGGACTTCCTGGAGCTGCGTGAGAACACCGGCGACGACGCGCGCCGCACGCACAACCTGAACCTGGCCAACTGGGTGCCGGACCTCTTCATGAAGCGCGTGGAGGCGGACGGCGACTGGAGCCTGTTCGACCCCAAGCGCGTCCCCCACCTCACGGACCTGTACGGCGACGCCTTCGAGCAGGCCTACGCGAAGGCCGAGGCGGACGGCTTGGCCATGCGCAAGGTGAAGGCGCGTGACCTCTACGCCCGGATGATGAAGTGCCTGGCGCAGACGGGGAACGGTTGGATGACCTTCAAGGACATCAGCAACCGCAAGAGCAACCAGACGGGCAAGGCCGGCAACGTCATCCACCTGTCCAACCTGTGCACCGAAATCCTGGAGGTGACGAGCCAGGGTGAGACGGCGGTGTGCAACCTGGGCTCGCTGAACCTGAGCCGGATGCTGGTGGACGGGAAGTTCGACTTCGACCGGCTGCGCGTCAACGCCCAGCTCGCGATGCGGCAGCTCGACCGCGTCATCGACCTGAACTACTACCCCATCCCCGCGGCGGCCTCGTCCAACAAGCGCTGGCGCCCGGTGGGCCTGGGCCTGATGGGCCTGCAGGACGTCTTCTTCCAGCTCAAGCTGGCCTTCGACTCGGCGGAGGCGCGCGCGCTGTCGAAGAAGATCTCGGAGGAGATCTACTTCGCGGCGTTGACCACGTCGTGCGAGCTGGCCGAGCAGTACGGCGCGCACGAGTCCTTCCCGGAGACGCGGGCGGCCAAGGGCGAGCTCCAGTTCGACCACTGGGGCGTGGTGCCCGAGGACACGGCGCGCTGGGACGCGCTGCGCCAGCGCATCATGAAGCACGGCCTGCGCAACTCGCTGATGATTGCGATTGCCCCCACGGCGACGATTGCGTCCATCGTCGGCTGCTACGAGTGCATCGAGCCGCAGGTGTCGAACCTGTTCAAGCGCGAGACGCTGTCGGGTGACTTCCTCCAGGTGAACCGCTACCTGGTGCGGGACCTCCAGGCGCTGGGGCTGTGGAACGACAACATCCGCAACCGCATCAAGATGGCGGAAGGCAGCGTGCAGGATATTACCGAGCTGCCGGAGAACCTCCGCACGGTGTACCGCACGGCGTGGGAGCTGCCGATGCGCGCGCTGCTGGACATGGGCGCGGACCGCGGGGCGTTCATCGACCAGAGCCAGTCGCTCAACCTCTTCGTCGAGACGCCGAACATCGGGAAGCTGTCCTCGATGTACTTCTACGCGTGGCAGAAGGGGCTGAAGACGACGTACTACCTGCGCTCGCGCCCGGCGACGCGGATTGCCAAGGCCACGGTGGGCACGGGGGGTAGCGCCAGCATGGCGTCGGCGACCCCTGCTCCGGTGGCGAAGGCGACCGAGGCCGAGGCGGTGGCCTGCTCGCTGGAGAACCCCGAGGCGTGCGAGGCCTGCCAGTAGGCCTGGGGACGCTGACGGTTTGGCTTGAAGAAGAACGTCTGAGACACCGCGCCGCAGCGCGAGGAGCACGGAAGCAATGCTGTTGAACCCTGGCCTGAATCTCACGCTGCGCCCGATGGCGTATCCGCAGTTCTTCGAGATGTACCGGAACGCCATCAAGAACACCTGGACCGTGGAGGAGGTGGACTTCTCCACGGACCTGGTGGACCTGCGCTCGAAGATGACGGACGCGGAGCGCCACCTCATCCACCGGCTGGTGGCGTTCTTCGCGACGGGAGACAGCATCGTCGGCAACAACCTGGTGCTGAACCTGTACAAGCACCTGAACGCGCCCGAGGCGCGGATGTACCTGTCGCGCCAGCTCTACGAGGAGGCGCTGCACGTCCAGTTCTACCTGACGCTGCTGGACACCTACGTGCCGGACCAGGCCGAGCGGGCGAGGGCCTTCGCGGCCATCGACAACATCCCCTCCATCCAGCGCAAGGCGCGCTTCTGCATGAAGTGGATGGACAGCATCCAGGGGATGGACACGCTGCAGACGAAGCAGGACCGGCGGCAGTTCCTGCTGAACCTCATCTGCTTCGCGGGCTGCATTGAAGGCCTCTTCTTCTTCGCGGCGTTCGCCTACGTGTACTTCCTGCGCAGCAAGGGCCTGCTGAACGGCCTGGCGGCGGGCACCAACTGGGTGTTCCGGGACGAGAGCGCGCACATGGCCTTTGCTTACGAGGCCATCCATGTGGCGCGCAAGGAGGAGCCGGACCTCTTCGACGCGCAGATGGAGCGCGACGTGGTGGCGATGCTCCGCGAGGCCGTGGAGTGCGAGATTCAGTTCGCCCAGGACCTGCTGAGCGGCGGCGTCATGGGCCTGTCCGTTCAGGACATGCGCGGCTACCTGGAGTACGTGGCGGACCAACGGCTCCAGATGCTGGGCATGTCGCCGGTGTTCGGCACGAAGAACCCGCTGCACTTCATGGACCTGCAGGACGTGCAGGAGCTCACGAACTTCTTCGAGCGCCGCGTGTCGTCGTACCAGGTGGCCGTGGGGGTAGGTGCGGCGACCGACGTGGTCCTCGACGCGGCGTTCTGAGTGTCTGTGCGCTGTGTCCCGGGGCGCCGTTTCAGGCGCCCCGGTTGAGGGCAGCGCGCGGTGGGCTCACCAGAACTTCCTCCACGGGCGTCTCGGGGGCTCGGGAGTCCCCTGCTCCGGCACTTAAGCAGGCGGATTCGCTTCGGCACGAGCCGCGACCTCTTGCTCCGTGTCCCGCTGGCGAGCGTGCGTGAACGTGCTGTCGGGGGCCAATAGACTGGGGGCATGCGTGGAGCGCTGCGGCCTGAGTTGAGGGTCGCCAGAACGCGCGGACTTCTGATCATCGGCGGCCAGAAATTCGGAACAGGGGCAGAGTGAAATCAGCTCGCGGACAGCGCCTGCGGATAGGTCCAGGGCATCGCCGCGCCCAGGGCTTGCGCCAGTGCCTCCAGGTGGCGAAGCAGCGCCGCCACGTAAGTCGAAGGGGTTGCCCCCGCACAACTCCACGGTGTGAATGAGACTCATGAGGACATCTCTCACGTGAGCGCCATTTAGCATCCGGAGAAAGGCATTCTCGCAGTGGAGAATGGCTTTCTTGTGGGCCTGTTCGCACAGGTTATTGTCCAATGGGGCGCCCTCCTCGCCGAGGAAGAGGGTCAGCTTCTGCCAGTGCTTGCGCAGGTAGGCAATGGTCTGGCCCAGGCCGAAGTTGGGATTCACCTTGCGTTGGGTAAGCGACTCCCCAGTCCCAATACGGCCCCCGAACACCAGTGCGACACCGCTCCCGGAGCGCCACGCCGCAGGTCATCCGATTTTCAAGACCAGCCTCATTCTGGAATCCACTCCACATCCTGCTTTTTCAGCACGTTGGCGAACTCAATAGAACCTCGCTTGCCATCGTCCACGGGGGGGATAAACCAGTAATGAAGTCTCCACCCAACCCCTCCCTTTGTAATAGTGAGGCGCCAGGCCTTTGCGTTGTCATGTCTGCGTGTTCGCTGAGGACTGTTCGCGGCGGCGGACTCACGCAGATGGCGCAAGCCCAATTTCAGACATTGAGCCTGATCGAGAACAACTGCGGCACATATCCGAATGAGCTTCTCAAGAACCGCTGGCGAAGCATCAATTGACTGCCCAAGGATCGAGCCGACAAATTCGCCATGGAACCTAAAATCAAATTCCATCAACTCACCCCTGGAAACCTCAGCAACCGTGCGACGAATAGCCCGCATTAGTTCGCGCCCATCAGGGCGAACAATACTATCCATGTCGAGCGTATCGGAAATCTGCTCAGGCGTAAAAAGCAGAGGAATCTTCTCGGACATATAAATTGCCCCAGAAGAGGCATCACAGAGATCACCCTCAATCAACTCAACAAGCGCCGACACCTCAACCTCGCCAGCCACAACATCCAACTTCCTTGTCACAACCACAACGGACGAAGCAAAGTCGGCCCCATAGTGCTTATCGCACCCCACACACAAAAGCGACTCTTCCAACTCACCCGAAACAGGATGCGCCCGCAGGACAAACTCATTGGGATTCACCTGCACGCCACCGCTCGAGACGGCCGACTTCGTGGAAACTCTCTCTAATATACCCCTCTCCTCGTCCTGAAAGAAGCTGTTAATCTGGCGCACAATCCAGCCAACGTTAACATCGATCTTATGCTCACTCACAATCTCGCGCATCAAATCAAACGTCGGAAACAAGTTCTCTTCAAAGAGACGCATTGAGCAATCATGGAAATGCCCCCAGTAATAAGGCGACACTTCCGCTTCACGCAACCAGCCCTCCAGCGCAACCAACCAATCTCTTGCCGCCGGCGCACTGAGCTGTCTCTTCGGAGCGAAAAGCAAATACGGATCGATTGCAAAATGAGGCGTCATTTCTTGCTCTTGTTCTTTCGGGCAAGGAACGCAGCGCGAGTAATCTTATCTTCCTGCCTAAGCCCCTCATCAAAGAAGCCGTCTGGCCAGTTCTCAATATTTCCCGAAGCAGAAATCTTCACCGGAGAAAACGTGGACTCTCCGGCCCTGTCCTGATTTGCGAAGTATATTTCCACATCGCCAGATATTCCATCGGACGCATTTGCAATATGATACCGAAGCTGCGTCACGAGATTTTCACTATGCGTCTCTATTATACACTGCTTTCCAGTGCGAGCCAACCCGACAAAGAAATCGCCAAGTCGAGCCTGGGCCCTGGCATGCAAGTGCAACTCCGGTTGCTCGATTAAAATGACAGCACCTTTGGGGGCGAGCAGACCGGCAACCAGAATGGGGAGAATTTGACTTACGCCGACTCCCACCGATTGGAGCGGTCGATCTTTTGAGTTTGGAAGATGCTGGACTGCCCATGAGACTCCAGAGATTCCCGCATCCCTAGTGGATACTCGATGGGCAACACCGAGATATTGAGCCCAGATGTCTACGGCTTTCTCAAGTGTATTGATGGATTCGCTCCCCGTGGTAGGGTTCCACCAGGAAATGCGCTGCTTTCGGTTGGCTTCATAGACAGATGCTGCAAATTCGCCCTTTGGTCCTACGTCATCTGGCTCATTTGACGGGGCGAATCCCTGGGCTGCTCTCGGGTCCGCTCGAAGAGGCCCCAAGTATCGAATCATTGTTGTGAAAAAATTCGTGGTTCGCTGGGACGCCATTTCTATTGCAGAGACGCCATAGTCTTCTGTGACTCGTCTGAGACCAAACTGCGCGGTCGATGTAAACCGGTTCTTAATTTCGCTCGCAATCTCTTCCGCGATGGCAGCACGAACAGATTTAACAAACCTGTGCTTTCTCCGCGTCTTGAGAGGAAGACCAAGTGACCAGCCAGACAGCTCGGACGCGGTTTTTCCTTCGAATCCTTCAGTAGCAGTCTTCCTTGTCAACTCGCCGATTTTTTCCCGGAGGCGGCCACTTATTGGGTCATCGAAGAGTTTTCTTAAAACCTCCTCGTGACGGACGCGTCTAGCCCATGGAGGCGCCTCTCCATAAAGCACCTCAACCAGATGCTCCGCCTCTGCCTCTGCTTCTTCGGCAAGACTAAACCTGGAAAAAAAGCGCTCAGGCAGGAAGTGGGATAGATGGGTAAGATGGGTGGTTGGGGGGCGAGTATTCTCCGGCCAAGAAATCGATATGCTGTAGTTTTCCGACTCAGGGTGCGACAGGGCCCGAATGAACTCCTCCCCAATCCCTGACATCAACTCCCTCTGACTCTCGGCTGTCATTGGACTAACGTCAGCAACCAGGGTATGGGCTTTGTGCTCTTGATGCGGCTGCGGAATTTCCGGATGAATACCCCTAGGCGAAAGCGCAAGCTGCATTCGCGCGCTCGCCAACGCAACCTTAACGGCCTCAATTCCCGATGAATCACTGTCAAAGTGCCGCGCCGATCTGAATGTAGCCAAGAGATTGATCGACTTAACGGACTCAGTTCTCGGGACTCGCCTCCCCCACAGTATCGTTCCCTGCGCGGGAGCCCTCTCTTCTGGCTGCGGTGTAGCAAGAGACAGCTCGAAACCTATGCCGATATTTGGCTGTACGGCCCTCTCATTTCTAATACCCTCAAAAGTCCCCAATTGAACGACGTGTCCATTCAGGATTAGCGACTTCTCGGTGCTCTGATTCGACAGCGTCTGCGTAAAAAGCAGAATCGACTGCAGTACGCTGCTCTTGCCTGAGCTATTCAGCCCCGCCAATACGGTAATAGGGCGAAGTGGGAGGTCGAGTCGCCCTTTGATTGGCTTGAAATTCTCAAGTGTCCAGTTTTTTAACATTGGTCTATCCAGTATTGAGGTTCGACTACTCCATGCAACTTCGACATTGGCGGCTTAGCGATTGTCGACTGTCATGAGCGGTAATTCAAGGGGCTACTTGCCTCCTCTGGCGAATGCATCCGATTCAGGTTTAGCCACCGCTCCCGAAGGAAGCCTCACGCTTGCGCCGTTCACGCTTGCGTCACTGCTCGCGTGACCGGGCGGTCACCTCCGAAATGAACAGGACGCATCTCCAGTTGCTCCAGAGTCACGCCCCACCCCATCATCACATACCAAAGCAACAGCGAGACACAGTGGGTCAACGCCAACACCAGCGATGTAGCGCCCTGATGAGCCGGACAGGCGCGTTCGGCTAGAACGCGAGTCTGATGATGGCGACAAAGACGACAGAGGCTGTCCATGTGGCGGATGGTGCCACGCAGGGAGGACGGCGGCGCTATTACTCTGCGGGGAAGAAGCTGCTGATACTCTCCGAGGCAGAAGTGCCCGGCAAGAGTGTGTCGCTGGTGGCGCACGAGTATGGCGTCAACCCCAGCCAGCTGTTCCGTTAAAATTAGCTGAAGGAGGCCGGTAGCGTGTCGGGGCTGAAAGTCGGCGAGGCCGGGGTGCTGGAGTCCGAGATGCAGCAACTCAAGGCGCAGGTGCGCGAGCTGCAGCGGATGTTGGGCAAGAAGACGCAGGTGGTCGAAGTCCTGCGAGATGCGACTGCCCTGGCACGAGAAAAAGCTGCTGTCGCAGGCAGCATTGTCGAAGCTGAAAGGCATGCTGTGAGTGCGGCAGCTCGGGTGCTGGGCGTCTCGCGCTTCAACCAGATGCGCACTCCGGGGCGTCGGTAGCTCCGGGCGACCGAAATCGATACCGACCACCAAGCGCAGGAAGAACTCAAGGCCGCTATCGGCGAGCGCGCGACCTACGGCTACCGCCGAGTCGGCGCTGTCCTCAACCGGTAGCGCCGCCAGGAGGGCAAGCCCGTCCTAAACCACAAGCGCGGCTATCGCGCTCATGCGTCAAGGAGGCCTGCTGCGGCAACGGAATACCGAAAGTTAACGCGCCCCCATGAGGACTAAGTCGTCAGCCACAAGTCCAACTTGCGCTGGTGCAGCGACGACTTCGAGGTGCGCTGCTTGAATGGCGAAGTCGTTCACGTCGCCTTCAGCCTCGACTGCTGCGACCGAGAGGCCATCGCATTCCAAGCCGCCGCCCAGCATCCACCTCGTTCACCACTCAGGACCTCATGGCCGATATGATCGAAGCCCGCTTCGACCCGGGTACTTCAAAGGCGTCTCACTCGGTGGAGTGGCTGTCCGACGACAGCCCCATCTACGCCGCCAAGAACACCCGTGACTTCGGCTTCCGCCTCGGCCTGCGGGTGTGCACCAAGCTCGCCTACCTCACCCCAGCGCAACGGCATGGCCGAGTCATTCGTGAAGCTCTTCAAACGCGACTACTTCTACGCCAACAAACTGTACTCGACCGCACGCCTCCTCGCCCAACTGCCCGTCTGGTTTGACGACTACAACCGCTGCCACCCGCACCGCAGGCTGAAGATGAAGTCACCTCGCGAGTTCCGTACTGCAAACTCTCAACACTGAGCTGTCCGATTTGACGGGGGCAACCCTAAACGAGTGCGACAAGCCTCAACGCGGCATTCCGTGAAGCCACCACATTAGCCCGCCCACCACGAGCTGACCACCAACAAACAGCGCAACCCTCCACGGTAGGCGCACAGGCCGCCCCTGAAAGTCATCGAAGCGCACCAGGGAGAACAGAGCCCAGACCAGCGTCATCACCCCACTAAGCACGAAGCCCTTCACCGGACTCTCCACAGGCGGGGCGAAGATGAAGTGGTACAGCACCGCAGGCACCACGAAGGCCACCAGCAACACCAATCCCCAAACCCGCGCCGCAGGCACCAACGTCGCCGCCCTGCGCATCCTCCGCGCCCGTCCCAGCTTCGGCGCCATCTCGCTCACCGGCGTCGGCTTGGGCAGCACCTTCCCCTTCCACACCAAGTAGTGCGTGGCCAGCAACCTCGACGCGCGCGTCAGGTTGAAACCCTCCACCGGCGTCCCGGCCGCCATCGCACTGCGGCAGCTCACCGCCCAGTCGATGTAGTGGTGGACCTCCTCTAGCGGCAGCTTGACGATGCTCCGGATGACCTCGCGCGCCACCACCGGCGCCAGCGGGTCCACGGTCCACCCGTCAGCCCCCAGCGTGCTCAGCGCCTCGTCCTCCCGCTTCGCCCCCGTGGGCGCCCCCTCC